>JABIME010000193.1 GCA_018654125.1 Candidatus Cloacimonadota bacterium | reverse complement strand
GTTGAAAAATACGTTCCACCTACAAAAGGAAAAAAATCAGCACTTAGAATTTTGAGAGATATCTTATATTTTGAGCCTAAAAAAAGCGGAACAAATATTAAGAATGCAGTCGAATATATATATCGTCTTATAAAAAAGCGTAGTATTATTTTTGTAATATCCGATTTTCTTGATACTAATTATTTAGATAGCCTGAAAATATTAGCAAAGAAACATGATGTAATAGCTTTGCGAATTCAGGATAGTGCAGAATCTAAAATGCCAAATGCCGGGTTATTGAATCTCCAAGATCCGGAAACCGGAAAGACATTTACAATAAATAGTTCAAATCCTAAACTTCGAGAGAAATATAACAAAGCTGTCATTCAACAAGAAGCTGATATAACTCAACAATTTAGGAAGATGAAGATCGATCTTGTCACCTTAAACACAGATAAACCCTATGCTCCTGAGCTTATGAAGTTTTTTAAGTTCAGAATTAGAATGAAGAATCAGAGGTAGCAGTGAAAAAGATATATTTATTTCTGATAATTATTTTATTTCCACTTCTAGCATTTTCTGCTGAATTAGATTATGAATTAGAAAAACCACAGAAATTATTTGTTGGAACAACATTTAAATTACATGTTGATATAACTTCAGCTGTTTCTGACTCAATATTTTCAACTCAAAATGATACTCTTGATATTTTCATTTTAAAGAATATTGAATCAACTGAAGAAATAATTAACGATACTAAAACTACACTTCTCGATCTTACTTATCAACCTTTTGATACTGGTGAATTCACATTCCCTGAACTTGAGTTTGCAGTTAAAACAGCTGATAGCCTAAAAATTCTTAAAACAAGAGAATTTATCCTTAATATTGAGTCTGTTATTGCTGATAGTACTGAAAGCATTAAAGATATAGCTGCACCGCTCTCTGTAAACTTAAAATTCTTCGATTATTTTATTCCCATATTGCTCATTATCATTATTGTTTTTGCAATTAAGTACTTAATAAAACTTATAAAAAATTCAAAAAAAGAAGTAGTAACTCCCGAAGTTGTAGATGATAGACCTGCATACATAATTGCTTTGGAATTACTGAATAACTTAAAGAAAGATGATCTAATAATTAAAGGTGATTTCTTGAACTTCTATTTTAGAGTTTCACTAATTCTACGTTTGTTCATTGAACTGCAATATAAAATAAATTCTGTTGAGATGACAACTACTGAGATTCGAGCAAATCTTATTCTTGATGATCATTCAGAAAAATCTAAGATTCTTAAATTTCTTGCATATGCTGATATGATAAAGTTTGCAAAAGCAATTCCAGCAATTTCTGATTCTGAAAAAACTTTATTCTGGTTAGAAGAATATTTTCTCTCCTTTGAAAAAATGAAAATAACAGTGGAGACAGATAATGCTTGAATACGTTAATCCAAAATGGTTCTGGGCTATTCTTGTAATAATCCCTTATCTACTGTATGAGTTTTTGATAATTCGTAAGAAAAAGGTTAGATTGATCCACAGTCGAATTGATCTGATCCACTCAATTGCAGGCAGAAGCAGTTTACTCCAGTATATTCCAATTGCTATTAGAATTCTTATAATATTACTTCTAATCCTTACATTAGCAAGACCTCGTCTTGCACATAAGAAGCAGCAGATCACAGGAAAAGGAATTGATATAATGCTGGCAATCGACGTGAGCGGAAGTATGAAAGCCGTTGACTTTAAGCCAACTAACAGGCTTGAAGCTGCAAAAAAAGTTGCAATAAATTTTATTGAACACCGTAGAAACGATCGGATCGGACTTATTGTATTTTCTGAAAATGCGTTTACGCAATGTCCGCTCACGCTAGATTACAATATTCTCATGTCCATTATGGATAATGTAGCAATTGATGAAGATGCAAATGGAACAGCTATTGGAATGGGACTTGCCACTGCGGTTGCGCGTCTTAAAGATTCCGAAGCAAAATCTAAAGTGATAATTCTAATTACTGACGGAAGAAATAATGCAGGTGAGATCGAGCCCTTAGACGCTGCTGGACTAGCTTCAACATTCGATGTAAAAGTATATCCGGTTGGAGTTGGCAGAAAAGGAATGGTAGATTATCCATTTCAAACTGCATCGGGAACTCGTTATCAGAAAGTAAAAATTGAAATTGATATGGATTCACTTGATAAAATTGCCGAGATTACCGGAACTAAACACGCAAGACTTGCCACAAATACCGATGAATTAACATCTATCATGGAATATATTGATGAAATGGAAAGAACAGAATTGAAGATAAATGATTATTATATTTATCAAGAATTATTCTGGAGATATTTATTGGCAGCATTCATTTTGATGTTGTTAGAATTTACATTCAGAATTATAATTAGAAAGGAAATTCCTTGAGGGGGGAAAAATGAAAAAGATCTTTCTACCAATTTTACTAGTACTAATTTTTGTTAGTTTAACCGCTGTTGAATCTAAGATCATTTCTGTTACTGTTTATTCAGATCGTGCGCAGATCACTCGTTCTGCAACAACCTACCTAACAAAAGGTGAACACAAAATACTATTTGATGAACTTCCACAAAGTATTGAACAGAATAGCATTCAGGCCAATGGGAAGGGAAGCGCGATATTGCGTGATGTAACATTTAAAACTGAGCAATTCGCTCAAATCACTGATGAAAAAAGGAAATCTCTGAGTGACAAATTACAAGAACTTCAGGATAATAAAAATAAATTAAATGATAAAACAACACAAGCCAACGACTTGAAACAAGTTGTGCGTGATATTCTGGCAAAACTGACAAGCACTTCCGAAGAGACCGAAAATGTAGAGCTAGATCCGGAGAAATGGATAAAGATGGTTGAATTCTACCGTTCCAAACAAGAAGTATTAGATACAGAAATTAGAGAAACTGAGAAATCTTTAAGAAATTTAGATCTAGAGATGGATAAGGTTAGACGTGAGATCCGTGAACTTGGACAGCAAGCCTACAAATATAAGAACATAGTAGAAGTTTTAGTTGATGTGCAAAAAGATGGGAATCTTACACTTGACCTTTCTTATATTGTTTATGGGCCTTCCTGGACTCCAATTTATGATCTTAGAGTAGATTCTCAAGAAAAGAAAATGCACCTTACTTATAAGAGTAATATTTTTCAAACTACTGGCGAAGACTGGAATAATGTAGATCTTAAACTTTCTACAGCAAAACCAAATATCAGTGCACAGCCACCTGAACTTTCTCCTCATTATATTTCTATTTATCATCCGCAACGTGCCAGAAAGGAAAGGAAGATGGCAAAATCAAGACCTTCTTATAGTAATCAAATGTCTTTTGCTGTTGAGGGAATGTCTGTTGAAGAGAGTTTGGATGAATTGGAAGATATTGTTCATTCAGCATCAACCGTGGAATCTGGTGCGACTTCAGTTGTGTTTGATATTGATGGAAGCAACACTATAAAGAGTGATAACGAGCCACATCTGGTTACTATCACGATCCAGGAATTCCCGGCAGGCTTCAGATATTCTACAATTCCAAAGCATTCACAATTTGCTTATCTTAAGGCAAAAGTTAAAAATGGATCTGACTATCCATTCCTACCCGGAGATACTAATGTCTTCTTAGATAATAACTTTGTAGCAAATTCATATATAAAAGCAGTTGCTCCCACAGAAGAATTCTGGACGTTTTTAGGTGTAGATGAAAGCATAAAAGTTGAATACAAATTTGTAAAAAAATTCGACGAAACGGGTGGACTTTTCGTTGAGAAGAATAAAAAGATCTTTGAATATCTAATAAAGATAACCAATAATAAAAAAACACAAGAAGAGATCGTTGTTTGGGATCAACTGCCAATTTCACAAAATGAAAATATTAAAGTAAAACTTATAGAGCCGGCTTACAAAGAGGATACAGACATTTTAAAGATCAATGAACACAAATATATTGAATGGTTTTTCCAACCAAAACCGGGTGAAGAGATAATTATACCATTTAAATATTCTGTTGAGTACCCTATCGACACACAGATAGAGGGACTTTAGGAAATTTTTTGGAGAGTAAATAGATGCATTGGGGAAATCCATACTTGTTGTTTTTAATATTGCTAGTACCAATATTGTTAATTCTTGTTGGAGTTGCTAATCATAATAGGAAGAAGAATTTTTCTAAATTCGCAGAAGTTAAATTCTATAATTTCTTTATGCAGCAATTTTCGGGATTTCACTGGTCACTTAAGAATTTCATATTTGTATTTGCCTTTCTTTTTATCATAATTGCTTTAGCAAGACCACGTTGGGATAAAGAAGTTCAAATCATTAAGAAAGAAGGCATCGATATTGTAGTAGCCATTGATGTTTCTAAAAGTATGGATGCAACTGACATTCAACCCAGCAGAATTAAAAGAGCAAAAGATCAGATTTCATTATTTATAGATCAATTAAAGGGTGATAGAATTGCAATTGTTGCATTTGCTGGAAAGAGCTTTGTGCAATGTCCGCTTACAAATGACTACGATGCCGCGAAGCTGTTCCTGAACTTACTTGATACAGAAACAGTTCCCAATTATGGAACAAATATTGGAGAAGCAATTTCTAACTCATTGGAACTTTTTGGTGAGAAAGAGAAACATAAAGTTATCATTGTGGTTAGTGATGGAGAAGACCTGGAAGAGAATGCAATAGAGATCGCAGAAGAAGCAGGTAAAAAAAATGCTATCATTTATGCACTTGGCATCGGTTCCCCGGAGGGGAGTACAATTCCAATAAAGAATAGAGAAGGTGACGTGGTTTACGCTAAAGATGATAAAGGTGATATTGTTTTTACAAAACTTGATATTACAACCTTAACGCAGATCGCAAAAAAAGCAAATGGCCGCTTCTTCCCTATCACACCACAACAATCAGAGATCTATGAGATAATGCGTAATATAAATTCTTTCGAGAAAAAGAAATTTGATTCTAAAGAATATGTTAGATATAAAGAGCAATATAAATATTTTGTGATCGCAGCACTTGTACTACTTCTTATCGAATCACTCATCATCTACAAAAAGAAAACAAAATTTAAGAGAGTATTGTAATGAAAGCCAGAAGTATAGTTATAATTACTTTTCTCATAATTTTCGGTTCACTGTTTTCTGATGTCATCAATTATGACAAAGTTATCAGAAATCTAAAAGGTGTAAAATCTTATGAGAAAGAGAATTATGAGAACTCGGGAGAAGATTTTAAACGTAATGCAATAAAATACCCAAAAGATTCCAGATTACATTTTAATCAGGCGAATGCTCAAGTTAAGAATGGAATGTTAGAAGAAGCTGAACAGAATTACAAATTAGCTTTAAATAATGAGAAGTTCAAAGATAAATCTAAAGCATTACAAAATCTTGGTAATGTGAAATTTCTGCAAAAAGATTATAAAAATGCAATAAAGAATTATCGAGATGCTCTTGTAGAAGATCCACAAAACCTTGATGCTCGTTACAATTATGAACTTGCAGCTAAAATGCTGCAAAGGCAACAGGAACAAAAACAAAAGCAAGAGCAAAACAAAGACGAAGAAAAAGAGAAGCAAGAGGAGGAGCAGCAACAAGATAAACAAGAAAATAAGAATGATGAGCAAGAAGAGAAGCAGCAAAAACAAGAAGAGCAAAAGCAAGATGAAAAGCAGAAATCACAAGAACAGAAAATGAAAGAACAAAAGAAAGAAGATGCAGAAAAAATGCTGAAAGCTCTGTTGCAAAAAGAAAAAGAAGAAATGAAGAAAGAGAAAGAAAAAATGAATGTTGACAGAGCAAAAAGCGGAAAATACTGGTAGATTCATGAAATTTGAATATCGATCTTTCAGTAATATGAAGAAATTAGTTTTTATTCTTATTTTGGTTTTGCTAAACCAATTTCTATTTTCGCAGCAAATAGAAATAGAATCTTATGTTGATAAAACCAAGATCGGAACCTCTGATCTGCTTAAATATACTATAGAGATCTCAGGGGAAAAAGCTGGAAGTATTGCCACACCGAGGTTACCGAAAATAAATAACTTTGAAAACCTTGGATCATCAAGCTCTTCTTCATCAAATTACTCAATTGTTAATGGGAAGATGACCTCTAAAATCACAAAAAGTTTTACCTACACTTTACGTCCTGTTAAAATAGGAACTCATCTCATCCCACCAATAACTATTAATATTAAAGATAAATCTTTTACAACCGATCCAATTCATATAAAAGTACTAAAGGGCAGTACACAACCAGCTCCACCAACCTCTTCTTCATTCTCTCAGCAACCAAATTCATCTGTAGATGTTACCGACAATTTATTTTTAAAGGCAAATGTAAGCAAAAGAACTGTCTTTGAAGAAGAACCAATTATTGTTGAATACAAACTCTATTCCAGATACGATATAGCCAATCTTGCATTTGCGGCAGATACAAATTTCGAAGGTTTCTGGAAAGAAGATATTTATAAACCAGAAAGTATAAATTTTGAACGTGAAACTTATAATGGGATTATGTACAATGTAATGTTAATGCGTTCTGTAGCACTATTCCCAACTAAAAGTGGGAAGCTGAAGATTCCCTCATTAGCTCTGAATGTTGATATTAGAACTCAATCACATAGTTTTTTTGATTTTGGAACGACTAAAAAATACAGCATTAAGAATGATCCAACAACTATTAGAGTAAAACCAATTCCTATTGCCAATCAACCTGTTTCATATTCAAGTGCAATTGGTAACTTCAAGCTTTCTAGTAATATAAGTGAAGCTATTCTGAATGTTGGTGATTCTTTTACCTACACAATAACAATAAGCGGAACTGGAAACTTAAAACAATTTGATATTCCTAAACTAAAAGAAGTTAATAACTTAAGATTCTTAGATCCAGAAATCACAACTGATATTAATAAGAATAAGATCTCTGGTAAGAAAACGATCAAGTACCTCATAATAGCCCAGGAGAAGGGAAAGTTCACACTTCCGGCAATTCCATTTACATACTTTAACACAACCTCCGGAAGCTATAAAACATTAAAAACAAAGCCATTCCAGTTAAATGTTGGAGAAGGTGATCTTACATATGTTGCCAGTAGCAGTGCACAATCTGTTGTTAGTTTAGAAGGTTCTGACATCGGCTTCATAATTACAGACGGCAAATTGATTTCGATTAATAATTATTATGATAAATTTATATATTGGTTTATCTGGTTCATATTGCTGCTATTAATTCCTGCTTCAGTTTTATATTCAAAAGAGAGAACAAAACTACAAGGAAACATAGATTACATTCGCCAGAAACAAGCCAATAAGATCTTAAAGAAATATATGAAAGAGGCAAATTTTTTGGCAAGTAAGGAAGATGCTGGATTCTATGCTGCTGCACAACAGGGACTTAGTAGTTTTTTAGCCGATAAACTAAAAGAGCCGCGGGGAAGTTCCACAGAAAATATAATTTCTAAAATAAGTTTGAAAAATATTCCAAGTGAGTTAGTAGAAAGAATCAAGACGCTTTTTGAGACCTGCGATCAAGCTCGATTCATGCCCGGAGGATTTTCCAAACAAAAAATTGAAGCTGATTACATTTTAATAAAAGAGACAATAAATGAGATAATGAAATGCAAATTTTAATTAAGCGAGTTAGTTTGAAATTATGAAAAAATTAATATATTCACTTTTGTTCTTGTTGTTATCAGTCAGTATTTTTGCAGATAACCAGATCGATTTAATACAACAGGATGCGATAAGTTCTTATAATGATAAAGATTACCAGACAGCTTTAGAAAAATTTAGTCTTTTAGAAAACGAGGGCATAATAAATGCTGACCTCTACTATAATATTGGAAATTGCTATTTTAGAATAAATGAGGTCGGAAGATCTATACTCTATTTTAAAAAAGCTATAAAAGTAAGGTCCGATCATTCGGCAGCCAGAAGAAACTTGGAATATGCTCTTACTTTTACCATAGATAAACAGGAATCCGATGATCAAAGTGTGATCAGATCTTTCTGGCTAAGGGCATTTGATTCTATCTCTATAAACCTGTTAGCTATCATTACACTTATTATTTTCAGTATTATAATAATGTTTATCTGCCTAATGATAATTTATTACAAAAATCGTGAGAAGACAGTTCCAATATTTATAACAACTATTTTTATTTTTCTATTTTTAGTATTCTTTATTATAAGCATTTTAAAATGGCAGGAATTCAATAAAACAGATGAAGCAGTATTACTTAGCACATCGGCTATCGGTTATAGCGGACCGGGTGAAGATTTCACACGCGTTTTCACAATACATGAAGGGATGATCTTCACAATTGAAAAAAGTGAAGATAACTGGAGTCTTATAAAATTGGAGAACGGACTCGGCGGTTGGATAAATAAAGATACTTATGTTAAGATTGATCTAAATTGAATTGTACAAGCACAGTGATACTAAGTTTAGAAAGTCATTGAAGATCCAATTATATAATGAGAAAAACACTACTCTTCCTTTTAACAATAATCTCTCTTCAGCTTAGCGCTAAAGAACTTATTTCTCTTCGTGGTAATCCGGTTCAAGGTGGAATTCTAATTTGCGAGATTCATGATTCTGTAGAGAAATTGTTCCTCGATCATAAAGGAATTCCAATTTCAGAAAACAAAGCGATATTAGGTTTTGACCGTGATGAAAAGCTTAAACATAAATTAACTATTGTACTAGAAAGTGGTGAAATGTTCACTTCAATATTCTACATTACAAAACGTGAATATATTATTCAGCGTATAGATCGAATAGAAAAAAAATATGTAGAGGAACAGCATGATTCAATTCTCATAACAAGAATATCAGATGAATACCACGTTCTTGCAAAAAGACGAAAAAAAATCTTTGAAAATAAGAATATCTATTTTGAAGATTTTTGCATTCCTGTAAAGGGTGGAGAGATAACCGGAGTTTTCGGCAGTCAGCGAATTCTTAATGGAGTTCCCAAAAGACCACATAATGGCTTTGATATTGCAGCACCGGAAGGCATAAACATTTTTGCAATGACAACTGGTGTTGTAGCTCTAACAGGTAATTATTATTATAATGGCAAGTTTGTACTGCTAGATCATGGCAACGGTTTTAATTCCATTTACATCCATATGAGTTCCATTACTGTTGAAGTGGGAGATTATATCCTAACAAATGAGAAGATCGGTGAGGTAGGTTCTACAGGACGTTCAACCGGAAATCACTTACATTGGGGAGTTGATTGGAATTCAAAACGTATCGATCCGGAATTATTGTTAAATATGGAAGATGTATTTTTAAAGATACAAAAGAGATAATCCTCTACTTATAGACACTTATTTGTTCTAACCTCTAATATTTAAACTAAATACAATAACTACAAAAATAATTATTAACTTGCCAAAAATAACTCAGGGCAATCAAAGTGAGAAATATTATTTATAAAAGGAGATTTCATGA
Organism: Candidatus Cloacimonadota bacterium; assembly: GCA_018654125.1. The sequence goes on along the minus strand of JABIME010000193.1, from coordinate 7,685 downwards.
AAAAAAAAATTATATTCATTTTACTTTTTATCTCATTGTGTCTGATGGCACAGAATGTACCTCAAACAATTGACTATCAAGGCAGACTTGCCGATAGTGATGGAAACTACCTGAATAGTGTAGTCTCAGTTGATTTTTCAATTTATGGTTCTGAAACTGGAGGAACTGCAATTTGGACTGAGACACACGACGTTTTCTGTGCAAACGGTGTGTTCCATGTGTTACTCGGTTCAACGGTTTCTTTCCCAACCGATCTTTTTGATAGCGCAGATCGCTGGCTGGAACTTATTGTAAGTAACGAAACACTTTCACCAAGAACAGCTATTGCCAGCGTACCTTATTCTTTAAAAGCTGAAGATGCAGATTTACTCGACGGATTGAATTCAAGCAATTTTGCACTTTCGGCTCATAATCATGCCGCATCTAACATAACCAGCGGAACGCTAAATACAGGTCGTTATAGTGCGTATTCAGATCTGTCTTCAGAGGGATATCTGAACAACAATTCTAGTACAGATTTGCTCACCCGTGATCAGGGTGACACTCGCTGGATAAATACTACTGGCGATACAATGACAGGACAACTGATCGTGCAAGATTATGTAGGTATTGGGACAACAACTCCCGGACGTCCACTCACAGTTAACAGTACTGGACCCAATCCTATGCAATGGCAGGTAAATTCTTTAATATTAGGTCAGCTTGGCACAAATGGTTCAGGGGCAGGCGGTCTTTATCTTTATGATAACGAAGCAATCTCTACAGTAATCACTGCCAACGGAGATAGTTATTTGAATGGTGGAAATGTAGGTATTGGAACAGATACACCAACCAGTGAATTAACAGTAGCTGGAACAATTGAGTCTACTACAGGTGGAATTAAATTCCCAGATGGAACAACGCAGACAACAGCAGCATTTGGTGATATTACCTCAGTGACAGCTGGAACGGGCCTCAATGGGGGAGGAACATCTGGCTCTTTGACCCTCAGCGTCAATCCAACTGATTTCAATGCGGTGCCGATCAACTCGGGGGCGGGTAGCCAGTTTAACCTTTCCGAAACGCCGCAGACATTTCAGCAGGCTTCCATCAGCGTGCCGGTCGCCGGGAGAGTGGTCGTGATGGCAAATCTCGACGTCGCGAAGCACACCACGGCATCCGCATACGCCAACTTCTGGCTCAGCACCTCTGCGTCGTCCACGTACGGGCAATCACCCACGTCTGTCGGCTGGGGGCCGAGTAGCACAGCCTCTGTCGAGTATAGTCATGTTGCACTATCCACCGTGTATTCGGTTTCTGCAGGAACGACGACCGTGTACCTTCGTGGAGGGATGACCGCTGCCGGACAGAGTTTCTACGCGCTTCGAGGCAACATCACGTTGCTGTTCGTGCCCAACTAAAGAATAAACTATATCGGTTCTATTCCTGTGTTGATGGAAGCTATAAAAGAGCTACAGGCCATAAATGAAGAACAACAAAAACAGATCGATGAGTTATTAAGATCTGCCGGAAATAAATAATGTAGGGATAGCTCTCTGAGCTGTCCGATTAAATATTAAAAAAAGGAGAGAATTATGAAAAATTTATTTATCGTCATTTTACTTTTTATCTCAATGTGCCTGATGGCACAAAACGTACCGCAAACAATAGACTACCAAGGCAGACTTGCTGATAGTGATGGGAACTACCTTAACAGTGTAGTCACAGTAGGTTTTTTAATATATGATATTGAAACTGGAGGAACTGCACTCTGGTCAGAAACTCAGGATGTTAACTGTGCCAATGGTATATTCCATGTATTACTTGGTTCCGTAACACCTTTCCAAACCAATCTTTTTGATAACGCAGATTGTTGGTTGGAATTAATTGTTGGTGGAGAGACACTTTCACCAAGAACAACTATTGCCAGTGTACCATATGCTGTTAAAGCAGAAACCGCTTATACATTGCAAAATATGGGTTCCGGCTCAGGTCTTGATGCTGACCTCTTGGATGGACAGGATTCATCTGATTTTATGCCTGCAACTACTACCTGGGGTGATATTACATCTGTAACAGCTGGTACAGGTTTGAATGGTGGTGGCACTTCTGGTGATGTAACCTTAAATGTAAATATACCTTTTAGCCTCACAGGAAATGTTGCTTACCCGAATAGTGTTATTGTAGGTGAAAATACTGATACTGGATCTGGTGTTACTGGCAAAAATATCAGCACAGGTAATTATGGTTATTTAGGTTCATCCGATTTTGGTGTTTCTGGTCGTAATTATGCAAATAATGGTTCTGGTGTTCAAGGTTATAATACTGCACTTCATGGTTCTGGTATTTTTGGAGTCAGCACAGGATACTATGGTGGACTCTTTACAGCAAGTTATAATGGTGACGCTACACATGTTATTCATGCTATGTACGCCGGCTCTGGTGGCTATGATGCAATAGGTGTTTATGGTAGAAGCACTCCATTAGATTTTTATGGTTATGGTGGATATTTTGAAGGTGGCTATCGGGGTATCTTAGGCTTAATATACCCATCCGGAAGTTATCAATATACTGGAGTGATTGGAATTGTTAATGGTGGATCTGGTACAAATTATGGAATTTTCGGATCAGCATCTGGAGGTAGTACAAATTATGCCGGGTATTTCAGCGGTAATCTTCATTATACCGGAACACTTTCCAGTCCTTCTGATGAACGCTTAAAAGAGAATATACAGCCATTTAATAATGCTCTATCAAAAATAATATTAATGGATGTTCACACATACAATTATAAACAAATGATAGATGAAAAGCAATTTGCCCTACCTGAAGGTGAACAGATTGGTCTGATAGCACAAGAACTGGAAAAGATCCTTCCTGGACTCGTTGATGATAATGTTCATTCCTATGACAAAAATGAGGGTGTAGACGGTGCTGAAAAAGATGTTGAAACTACAGAATATAAAGGAATAAACTATATTGGGCTTATTCCTGTATTAATAGAAGCTATGCAAGAACAACAAGAGCAGATAGAAGAGCTGCAAAGACAGTTAAAAAATCTAAGATAAATTAAGAACGTTTAACATGAGTGTGAAATCTGTGTCTCAAAAATGAACTCTAAACTTCAAAATCAGGTTGATTGGTCGTTAATATCGAAAAGAAGATTTATTTGTTTTTGGTTTACTAATTATTAAAGGAGAGACTTATGAAAAAGAAGTTTATTATTTTATTGTTATTCGTATCTTTGTGCTTATGGGCACAGATACCCCAAACAATTGATTACCAAGGTAGAATCGCTGACAGTGATGGAAACTATCTTAATGAGGTAGTCACTTTAGATTTTTTAATTTACAATATGGACACAGGTGGAACTGTACTTTGGACAGAGACACAAGATGTTAACTGTACAAATGGTGTTTTTCATGTTCAATTAGGTGCTGCTACTCCACTTCCCGGTACACTATTTAATATCGCAGATCCCTGGTTAGAGCTTGTTGTTGGTGGAGAAACACTTTCTCCAAGAACAGCTATTGCTAGTGTTCCTTATGCTGTTAAAGCAGAAACCGCTTATTCCTTAGATGCTATGGGATCTGGTTCTGGTTTGGATGCTGACCTTTTAGATGGTTTTCATTCAACTTACTTTATGCCTGCCTCTACCACCTGGGGTGATATTACAGCAGTAACAGCCGGCACAGGTTTGAATGGTGGAGGAACTACCGGTGATGTAACTGTGAATGTAGATGTTCCATTAGTTCTCACTGGTGCAGCAAATGGAGTAGTTGTAGGTTTTGCAACTTCTGGTTATGGAGTCTATGGAGGTTTTGACGGAGCTAATTGGGCTTATATGGGTGATGACAATTATGGTATCTATGCAGAGCTTTATACAACAAATACAGGTAATTATGCAATTTATGGAGATGGAACAGATAGTGATGGTGAAGATGGAACCGGGTACGATGATTCGGAAACATTAGGTGGAGTTAAGGGATATAATTTTTACGGTAATCCTTATACATTTGGAGTTGCTGGTTATTCTTATCTTGATTACGGTCGAAGTGGTGCAACCTTTGGAGGAAGATCATGGTCAGCATCAAGTCTCTGGGGTTGCCTGGCCTATTATAATTCAGGCGGATCAAGCTATGGGGCATATTGGACTAACTCTGGTAGTGGAAGTGGTGATAACCTACCTTCAATAGGAATTGGAATGGGTTCATGGGGAGATCTGTTCGGTGCAGATATACATGGAAACGTTTATGGAACCTTTACTGAAGGTGAAAATTATGCCTTGTATTCTAGTGGTACTGTTTTTAAGAATGATCTGGATGTACATTTGCAAAAAACTGAAAGCAGTAATATGAGCGTACTCTATACAAATGTATCTACAGATGTAACAGTGCAAACAAGTGGCTATGTTACTTTATCTTCCGGAAGATGTGACATTACGTTTGATGAAAATTTCAGCTCAATAGTTTCAGATGACATTCCAATAGTTGTAACCGTAACACCTGTTGGACAAAGTGAAGGTGTCTACATTGAACAAGTAGATAAGAATGGTTTTTCTATCGTAGAAAATAATAATGCTAGAAGTAGTGTGCAGGTAAGTTTTATTGCTATAGGCAGAAGAGCTGGATATGAGAATCCACAACTACCAGCAGAAGTTGTAGCTGCAGACTACACAGATAAATTGGCTCGAGGATTGCACAACGATGCTGACACTGAAACTGATGGTGAGGGATTATACTATGAGAATGGACAACTTAATGTTGGAAAACATTATTCAACACTCCCTGATCCTAATAAACCAGCTGAACCACAAGAATAGATTCTGTAATGTTTAAATAGGAGAAATAAATGAAAAATTTATTTATTACCATTTTACTTTTTACATCATTGTGTTTATGGGCACAGATACCACAGACAATTGACTATCAAGGCAGACTTGCCGATAGTAATGGAAATTACCTTAATGAGCTAGTATCAGTTGATTTTTTAATTTATGATATGGACACTGCAGGAACAGTACTATGGACAGAAACACAAGATGTTAATTGTGCCAACGGCGTTTTCCATGTTCAATTGGGTGTTGTAACTCCACTTCCTACAACACTTTTTAATATTGCTGCTCCTTGGTTAGAGCTAATAGTTGGTGGAGAGACACTTGCTCCACGAACCGAAATTGCCAGTGTTCCATATTCTTTAAAAGCTGAAGATGCTCATTTATTGAATGGATTGAGTTCAACAGACTTTATGCAAGCTACAACAGACAATTGGGTAAATACAGCCGGAGATACAATGACGGGACAATTGATCGTGCAAGACTTTGTGGGAATTGGAACACCAACTCCCGGACGTACACTCACAGTTAATAGCACAGGACCTGACCCAATACAATGGCAGGTAAACTCCTCACCAGTAGGTCAGCTAGGTTCTAATGGTTCTGGAGCTGGTGGTCTCTATCTGTATGATAATGGACCCATTACTGCAAAAGTTGCAGCCAATGGTAATAGTTATTTTAATGGTGGAAATGTAGGTATTGGAACAGATGCACCAACTAGTGAATTAACTGTAGCTGGAACTATTGAATCTACTTCTGGTGGAGTTAAATTCCCAGACGGAACAACACAGACTACAGCATCATTTGGAGATATAACTGCTGTAACAGCTGGTACGGGCTTAAATGGTGGAGGTACTACTGGCGCAGTAACAGTGAATGTAGATGTTCCTCTAGTACTTTCAAGTACAGGGCCAGTGATAAATGCTACATCAACAGGTTATAGTCATGCAATCTTTGGAGAAAACACAGGTGGATCTGATTACTCTGGTGTTTATGGTGTAAGCAATACTCAAGATTATTATGGTTATGGTGGGAGATTTGTAGGTGGATATCGTGGTGTTATGGGCTTGATATACCCAACGGGAAGTTACTCATATCGAGGAGTATATGGTTCTGTTAGTGGAGGGTCAGGTACAAATTATGCCGTATATGGATATGCTTATGGAAGTGGCACAAACTATGCTGGTTATTTTTCTGGTAATCTTAGATATACTGGCACTTTATCTGGTCCTTCCGATGAACGCTTAAAAGAGAATATACAACCGTTTAAGAATGCTCTTACCAAAATAAAATTGATGGATGTTCACACATATTACTACAAACAAATGGAAGAGGAAAAGCAATTTGGACTTCCAGAAGGCAAACAAATAGGTTTAATTGCACAAGAGCTGGAAGAGATCCTTCCTGCTTTGGTATCTGATAATGTTCATTCTTATGACAAAAATGAAGGTGTAGAAGGTGCAGAAAAGGATGTTGATATAATTGAATATAAAGGAATAAATTATATAGGACTAATTCCTGTATTAATTGAAGCCATGCAAGAACAACAGCAACAAATTGAAAATCAGCTACAACTAATAGAAGAACTACAACAACAAATAGATGATTTAAAATAAAAGGAGAGAAACATGAAAGTTAAAATAATTCTTATAATGAGCTGTTTAATTCTTATTTCTCTGGTATTCGCAGATCCTCCTTCTAGTGCAAGCTATACACTAGTTCAACGTGGATTTTTAACTGGTAATTCGAATACAGCTTCTCCCCCAAGTTCAGCAAGTTATGAACTTCCTGAATCTTCAATGCTGGGAATATCCGATAATGCAGCATCAAGTACAGGATATGTACATTATCCCGGATTTATTCAGCCAAATAATCACGCACCTACAATAATTCTACCAGATAGTTTCACATTTGAGGAAGATGATGGACTTGTTGTAGATTTTGCACCATTTATAAATGATGTGAATGGTGATATAGTTGCTATAAGCGTGAGTGGAAACACAGAAGTAATAGTTGATATTGTTGACTTTGTTATAACTTTTAGCGCAACAGCAGATTGGAATGGTACTGAAGCAATTACATTTACTGCTAATGACAACATGGATAGAGCGGTTACTTCGGATGACGTAGATATAATTGTAACACCTGTGAATGATGATCCAACAATTGTTCTTCCAGATGATTTCACATTTGAAGAGGATGATGAATTGGTTGTTGATTTTAGCATTTATATTGATGATGTTGATCTGGATGATCTCTTCCTAACAGTCACTGGTAATACGGAGGTTACTGTAGATATTGATGAACTAGAAGTTACTTTTGGAGCAACAGAGAACTGGAATGGAACAGAAACTCTGACCTTTACAGTTGATGATGGACAAGGTGATCGTGTTTCATTTACAACTAGTAGAAGTTCTCAAAAACAAAAGCAATCTGTTAGTGAGAACAGCAGAGCAACAGCAGATGATGTAGTTGATATTATTGTAACTCCTGTAAATGACGATCCAACAATTGTTCTTCCAGATGACTTCACATTTGAAGAAGATGATGGAATAGTTGTTGATTTCACTGACTTTATTGATGATATTGACCTGGATGATCTAACACTTACCGTTACTGGTAATACAGAAATTTCAGTTGATATTGTTGATTTTGAAGTTACTTTTGGTGCAACAGCAGATTGGAATGGAACTGAGACACTAACATTTATAATTGATGACAATGTAACTAGAGCAACTGCAGAAGATGATGTGGATGTTATAGTAACAGCTGTAAATGATGAACCGATTCTTAATGGTTTCCTACCTGAAGAACTAACCTTTACAGTTGTGGAAGATAGTATTGTTACGTTCAGTGTTGATGTTGAGGATAT
>JABIME010000192.1 GCA_018654125.1 Candidatus Cloacimonadota bacterium | reverse complement strand
TTAATTCTTATTTAATTACAACTCAATATTGGTTCCGGTAGCCAGTGTGTGAAATCCCGTAAAGTTATCGGCAGAGCCATAAGCAAGTATGATGTTGTAACTATTGCCGGGAACTAATACTTTGTCATACATATCACCGGAGTTTAGAGGAATTCTAAAATGTAGCTTTGTCATATCATTTTCTTCCATTCCATACTCTTGAGTGATATTATTCACTCCACCCAAAGATTCATCGGAGGCATGGGAGGTGGGTGAAGTTCCAAAATCGTCACGGATAAAAAGATCACCACCATCATCAACATAGCCAATAATTATATTTGCATCGGCCATCTGATTGGTGGGATCAAAACCTACCGCTACCCAACCAGTTGTGGGAGCAGATACATTCACATAAAGATATTCATCATCTGTACGCCATTGTAATTCTATACCTTCTACTGTTACCATTTCATATTGTTCAAATGTTATCTGATCTACTTGTTCAATTGGAATTGAGATCATGCTTCCATCTGTATAATTTACGACCATATCTGTAGCAGATGTTATTGCCACAATACTAATTAACATAAAAATCATATATTTTTTCATCTTAAAATCCTCCTATTTCATTAAGATCATTTTGCGGTTTCTATAAATACCATTATTACTCATTCTGTAAAAATAGATCCCAGAAGGAGCCATTTTTTGTTCATCTGTCTTCCCATTCCAGTTAACTATATGTTCCCCATCAGAGAAAAATCCATCAACCAGATTTCTGATTTTTTGTCCTTTAGCGTTGTAAATGTCTATTTCTACTTTACTGGTAACATCCATACTAAAGCTTATGTTTGTATCCGGATTAAAAGGATTTGGATAATTTTGGTTTAGTTGGAAAGCACTACTAATTGGTACTTCAGACGGATCAATTCCTGTTGTTGTATCAAAATCCATATATAGAATATCTTCAAATAGAAAAGTGTGTGTCATTTCTGATGTTTGCAGCATCAAAGACTCATCATCAAAGTTTATATCTATGATATCGACTAGGTCGAATTCATAATTCTGTTGTGAAGTATTTATGATAAATATCTCTGCAGACAAGCTAAGTGAAAAAATTAAAACTAGCATCATTATAATAAAATGTTTCATCATTCCTCCTATGTTAATACTGAGATTCATTCTCAATTATAAATAATTTAGTGTTTTTATTGAGGAATGCAAACATTTATTTGTTATCTTCTAATTGTTTTAGGAATTACTTCCACTGCTTATTGATCTCGTAACAGCAAATTGCTGTACACACACCAACATTCAAAGAATTCTTCCAACCGGAAAGTGGAATTTGTACAATCTTATCCGCAAGTTTTAGTGAGTCTTCTGAGATTCCAAGAGCTTCATTTCCTAGTATGAGAGCACATGGTTTTTTATATTCTATTTTAGAAATATCCTCTGATTGAGTGGTTGTTTCTAGGGCATAAATAGTAACTTTATCTTGTTTTAATTTTGCTACTATTTCTTTTACAGAAGCGTGAGATGACCAGCTTACATATTTTTCTGTTCCCATTGCAGTTTTTTTAACTTTCATATTCTCAGGTGTTGGTGTGTATCCACAAAGATAGATGTGTGATACCCCAAAACATTCTGCAGAGCGGAATATGGAGCCAATATTAAAAGCTGAACGCAGATTATCTAAAATTAAGTATAACGGAATGGATTCCCTCTGTTTTGGATGTTCGTCTTGCGTTAGAATTATAAATTCATCATCTTTTCTATCTTTGCCAAATTCTTGTTCAATAGGCACTGCAAAGGCAATAAATTCTCTTTTAGATAAAGTAGAAAGATCATGATTAATTTCATGATTTTTGTAATTGAGATATGTTTGGAATTCTTCGAGCAATTCAACTCGCAACTGCTTTTTATGCCAGTTGACCTCAATTTTGCTGATTAGCTCTACAAGTTTTTTCCCTTGTTTTTTATAGGTGAACTCTCTAAAAATATTTTCAGTATATTTCATAAAAAAAAGAGGAAGCTAATTAGCTTCCTCAAAATATTTATTATGCATTAACTTTTGGTTACAGTTTTTTTAACGTTCTTTTTCTTTGGTTTTAGCTTCTCTAATTCAGCTTTTAACGTAGCATTTTCTGCTTTTAATAGTACAATTTCTGCTTTCATTTTTTTTTGTCTTTCCATTAATGCATTATGCCTTGTTTGCAAATTTTCCCAATTAAGTTTAAATTCGTTTCTCCTTTTTTGTAAATTTGCATTTGCTTTTTTTAGAGCATCAACTTCTGCCTTTTTTGTATTAGAACTCTCAACATATTTGTTATGTTTATCGTTCAAGTTTCTCCATTTTATACGAACTTCTTTCTCTCTTGCTTGCAGTTTCTTATAAACATCATTCAGTTTCTGATACTCTAACTCATAATTCATTTTTTTTGCAGTTACTTTTTTGTTCTGTTGCATTTGTTGATTTTGTTTAATTTGCTGACTTTGCTGAGCACTAAGACATAATGCTAAGCTCAATAACATAATAATAATAATTGCTCTTCTCATTCTTCCTCCCACTTCCTTTGATTTCTATCCTAAAAACTTTCCCAGTTGTTTTATGTGTCAATAATTTTGTTGGATCGCTTCTCGTTCCAACCAGTATTTAAACTGTGATTTTAATTCAACTTGACATTCTAAGAGCTATAAATTGCCTAAATAAAAACAGTGGAGGAGCTCCATGAAATATAATAGAAAAATATTTGGATATGAGTGTGATATTTACGGTCATTTAAATAATGCTAATTATCTTCATCTCTATGAGGAAGCGCGTGCAGATGCATTGGAAGATATGGATATGTCTATTGGGAAGTTGAATGAAGAAGGTATTCGCATCTACATTTCTGAAATAAATCTAACTTTTAAGATAGGGCTTCCAGTAGGAGAGAGAGTAGTACTTGATACAAGAATGGTAAAGGCAAACAGAGCAATTTCTGTTTGGAAACAGGAGATTTTCAATGCTGCGGGTGAGTTGTGTAATATTGCAATTGTAAAAGGTGTTTTTATTAGAGAAGGGAAGCCATTTAGAATTTCGAAGGAATTATTTGAGGAGTATAAAAAATATATTCAACCTGAATAACACTGATTATTAAAATTAAAGTAATAATGTAGCCAAACCTAAGAAGGAAGCAAATCCGCCAATATCTGTTAACATTGTAATCATTACACTAGAAGCCAAAGCGGGATCGATCTTCAGCGTTTTCATAATTACTGGAATGGAAGAGCCAACAAGCCCGGCAATAAACATATTACAAACCATAGATATTCCAAGAACTGCACCAAGCAATATATTCCCTTTAAGAAGATATGCTATTAACATTGCTACAGAACCAATAAGAAAACCATTTATAATACCCACTGTGATCTCTTTAACAATTGCTCTGTATGTGTTGTGAAGTGTAAGCTCACCCAGTGCGATTCCTCGCGTAATTACTGTGAGTGTTTGTGTGCCAGAGTTTCCACCAAGTCCTGCAACTATAGGCATGAGAACTGCTAGGAAAGATAAACGGGCTATTGTTCCTTCAAAAATACCAACTACACTCGATACAAGTAAGGCGGTAAAAAGATTTAACGTTAGCCAGGGAAGTCTCTTCCTAACCGAGCTGAGAGGTGAAGTGAACACCTTATCTTCACTTTCTAAACCCACCATTTTGTAAACATCTTCCGAAGCTTCTTCATCAATTACATCAATGATATCATCCACCGTGATCCTACCAAGCAGGTGATTTTCATTATCAACAACCGGTAAAATATAGATGTCGTATTTACGAAAGATCCCGGCAACTTCTTCCTGATCCATTTCAACCGGAGCCGATATCACATCTTTATCCATGATATCTACAGCTTTCATTTCTGCTTTGCATAAAAGCAGTTGAGATGCTTCTAAGATTCCTATTAATTTATTGTCTTCATCAGTTACAAAAATGTAATAAAGTTTTTCTACATCGTCATAATTATCTCGAATATGATCGATCATTTCTGCACGGTTCATCTCCTTATTCACATTTATGATCTCTTTCTGCATGATACCACCGGCGGTATCCTCTTCATAAATAAGAAGCTGCTTTATTTCATCGGAATCTTCTTTATCAATCTTTTGCAGAACATCTTCAAGTTGGTGCTCATCAAGTTCAGCAGCAATATCCGTTGCTTCATCAGAATCCATTTCATCCATGATCTCAACCAGACGTTTCTGCTGAATTGTTTCCAGAATATCTTCACGCAGTTCATCATGTAGATCATTTATAACATCGGAAGCAAGTTCTGAGGAGAGATAGTTAAAAGCTGTAACCTGATATTCAGCAGGGAGCTCATTTATTATCTGAGCGGCATCACCCGGATGAAGGAGATTGATCTTTTTCGTTATTTCATCTATCTGATCATTTTCAAACAATTCAATAATTTGATCTATAGTTAACTTTAACATATCTAACTCCCTTGCAAAGATTGTGCAAAAAATTGAATATTTCTGTCTATAGTTTTTCTTGTCAGCAACCAAAAAAGCCCCGAAAAACGGGGCTTTGATATTTTTAATTTATTTAAACTAAATTAATCTTTTTTCTTCTTTGGTTTTGCTTCTTCTTTTTTCTCGGCACCTTGTGTGAATTCAATAATAGCCATTGGAGCACAATCACCGCGACGGTAACCGTTTTTCAATACTCTTGTATATCCACCTTCAGTCGTTTCAAATCTTGGTGCGATCTCATCAAAAACTTTTTTTACAAGATCTCTATTTTTAAGAACCTTAAAAGTTAATCTGCGATGATGCACTGTACCTTTCTTTCCGTAAGTTATTACTCTTTCTGCTAAACCTCTAATTTCTTTTGCTCTAGCCTGAGTAGTATTAATTCTTCCGTGTTTCACAAGGGAAGCAACAAGATTTTTAAGCATCAGATTACGATGCCCTTTCTCTCTACCAAATTTTCTTCCGCTAACTCTATGTCTCATAGTTCAATCCTTATTTCTTGGTAGTAACTTTATTTTTGGCGTCTTCGATTCTTTTTCTCATACCGGTTACATCCATTCCGAGAGAAAGTTCGTATTGACCAAGTAAAGCATGAATCTCTTCCAGAGATTTCTTACCGAAGTTTCTATATTTCAACATTTCATTTTCATTCTTCTCTACAAGTTCGCCAATTTTATCGATCTTTGCTGCAGAAAGACAGTTACTGCAACGAACAGAAAGCTCAAGTTCGTTAACATTTGTAGATAATATCTTCTCCATTCTTTCTAATTCCGGATCCATTTCTATCTCTTCAATATACTCAGGTTCCTTTTCAAAAAGAACAACCGCATCATACAGATCTCTAAGTATCTTTGCGGAAAGATAAAGTGAATCTTTAGGGTCGATACTACCATCTGTTGTAACTTCCATTGTAAGTTTATCAAAATCTATACGTTCACCAACACGTTGATTTCCAGCTTCAAAATTCACCTTAACAATTGGAGAATAGATAGAATCAATTGGAATAACACCAACAGATTTTTCTTCCATATCATGATTATCTGCAGAAACATAGCCTCTACCGATACCAATCCATAATTCCATTCTGAATTCTACATCTTCTGTCATTTCAAGAAGTTCAAGATCTTCATTAATGATTTTCACATCAGCTGTTCCACTAATGTCACCAGCAGTAATAATACCAACACCCTTATGTTCTAAAACAAGTTTTTCTTCACTTACAGATTCAGTTTGAATAATAAGTTTCTTAAGTTTAAGAATGAGGTCTATAAAATCTGATGTTGAACCTGGGATAGCTGAGAATTCATGATGTAATCCTTCTATTTTTACATAACGTACTGCTGCACCCTGAATGGATGTAAGCAATACTCTTCTTAGTGTATTCCCTATTGTTGTAGCAAAACCAGATTCTAATGGTCCAATTTCAAATTTTCCGTAGGTCGAGCTATATGTTTTTTCATCGACTACTACTGATTCCGGCAATTGTAACGGTTCTAGGAATTTCATATAAGATCTCCTAATCTACTATTTGGAATAATATTCAACGATCAAACGTTCATCAGTATCAAGTTGGATCTGCTCACGAGTTGGTATACTGATAATTTCGCCTTTAAATTTATCTTTATCAACTTTGAACCAATCGATGCTGTCAACTTCTGTTGAAGCTTCCATTGCTTCCTGGATTAAAAGCATTTGTCTGCTTTTTTCCTTAATTAAAATTTCATCTTCTGCACGAACGTTGAAAGAAGGAATATCTACCTTTCTATCGTTAACTAAAATATGCCCGTGACGAATGATCTGTCTGGCTGATTTTCTGGAAGGAGCAAAACCCATACGATAAACAATGTTATCTAAACGTGTTTCTAAGATCTGAAGTAAGTTCTCACCAGTAACACCAGATTTTTTTGCAGCCATTTTAAAATATTTTCTAAATTGTTTTTCTAAAACACCATAAGTTCGGCGTACTTTTTGTTTTTCTCTCAAATGCACACCATAATCACTCATTCTCTTTCTAAAGCCTCGGGCATTACCATGTTCTCCTGGAATAAATGGTCTTTTTTCAAAAGCACATTTTTCGGAGTTACAACGTGAACCCTTAAGGAACAATTTTGTTCCTTCTCTTCTACATAATTTACAAGATGATCCTGTATATCTCGCCATAATATAATCCTTATACTCTTCTAGTTTTTCTTGGTCTGCAACCGTTATGTGGAATCGGTGTTCTATCTTCGATCAATGTAATTTCTAAACCATTTGCATTAAGTGCACGAATTGCAGATTCTCTACCGCCACCAGGACCTCTAACAATAACTTTTACTTTATTTACACCCATTTCTATTGCTGCTGCTGCAACTTCTTCTGCTGCTAACTGTGCTGCAAATGGAGTGCTTTTTTTAGATCCTTTATATCCTATCTTACCACCACTTGACCAGGTAAGAATATTTCCAGCTTTATCTGTTAATGAAACGATAGTATTATTGAAACTGGAATGAATATGAGCCACACCTTCGTTATACGAAAGTCTTACTCTTTTCTTCTTTCTAACTTTTGTTGTTGCGTTTGCCATCATTCACTCCCTTACTATCTCTTTCTGCCCTTACGGGTTCTAGCATTTGTATGCGTACGCTGTCCACGAACCGGAAGATTCATCTTATGACGAATACCGCGATAGCAGTTGATTTCCATAAGGCGTTTGATGTCCATTGCCTTTTGAGTTCTCAAATCACCCTCAACAACATAATCATCCAGAATGATTTCACGTAATTTCTTTTCCTGCTCTATAGAAAGATCTTTAACCTTGATGTTCTCATCAATTTCTACTTTTGCAAGAATTTGTTCAGCAGTGGATTTGCCTATTCCGTAGATATAGGTAAGCCCAATAACTATTCTTTTTTCTCTTGGTAATTCTACCCCTGATATATGTGCCAAGCTTCCTCCTTATCTAACCTTGACGTTGTTTATGCTTTGGATTACTAGAGCAAATAACTCTAATTACACCATTACGTTTGATTATTTTACAATCTTTACACATTTTTTTAACAGATGCTCTAACTTTCATCTTAATCTCCTATTTATAACGATATACTATACGCCCACGATTCAAATCGTAGGGAGATAATTCAACTTTTACTTTGTCTCCCGGTAAGATCTTAATATAATGCATTCGCATTTTACCGGAACTGTGAGCAAGAATTTCATGCCCATTTTCCAATTCAACTTTAAATGTTGTATTAGGAAGTGCTTCCGTAACAACACCTTCAACTTCGATAACGCCTTCTTTAGCCATATTCCTCTTACTCTCTAATACTCAGTTAAAAGTTCAGCTTCATTCTCAGTAATAAGAATAGTATGTTCAAAATGAGCCGATAGCGAACCATCTGCTACATAAAATTCCCAACCATTCTCAATCACTCGATTAGTTCCGATATTAACCATTGGTTCTATCGCAATTGTCATTCCTTTTTTTAATCTTGGTCCTTTTCCTTTTGTACCAATATTAGGAACGATCGGATCTTCATGCAGTGATGTTCCAATTCCATGACCTGTTAAACTATCGGCAACGAAATATCCTTGATCCATCACATAAGATCCAATTGCATGCGATATGTCTCCAACTCTGGCTCCATCTCTTGCCTGAGAAATCCCTCTTCTTAGAGCTTCTCTGGTTACTGCCATTAAAGCAATAGCCTCTTCAGAGATATTACCAACTTGATAAGTTCTGGCAGCATCACCATAAAACCCATTTTTATAAACACCAACATCAATTCCAATTATGTCGCCTTCGCTAAGTATTTTCTTCTTGGAAGGAATGCCATGCACAATGCATGAATTTGCAGAGGAACAAACAGCCGCCGGAAAAGGAGGTAAGCCAGGAACAGTATATCCCTTAAAAGCAGCTTTACCAGCTTCATTCCGAATCAATTCATCTGCAAACCTATCGATATCGTACGTGCTTATACCGGGTTTGATGAAACCATCCAATTTGTGAAGTAGTAGTCCTACAATGCGATTACTTTCCCGCATTTTAGCGATCTCAACATTATTCTTGATCGATATCATACTACCTCATCTCACTTCATACATAAAATAAAGAACTAGCGTCTTCTTCCACGAAGTTTTCCTTTCTTCATAAAACCTTCGTAGTGTCTCATTACAAGGTGAGATTCAATCTGCTGAAGAGTATCCAGCGCCACACCAACAATAATGATAAGACCAGTTCCACCAAAATAGAATGGAAGGTTGGCCCATTTAGACATAAATTCGGGCATTACAGCAATAAATGCAAAGAATGCTGCACCCGGAAGTGTAATTCTTGTAAGTACATTATTAATATAATCCGATGTCTTTTTACCAGGTTTTCTACCAGGAATAAATCCACCGTATTTCTTCATATTCTCTGCCATTTCAATAGGATTTAAAACCATTGCTGTGTAGAAATAAGCGAAGAAAATGATGAGACTTACATAAAGAACTGTATATAATGCTGCCCCCGGTGACAAATACCCTACGAGTGAATTCATAAAATCGCTATCTTTAAAGAAAGTAGCAATTGTACGAGGGAACATTAAAATTGAAGATGCGAAAATAATAGGAATAACACCAGCAGTGTTCACTTTAAGTGGAATGTGTGTACTCTGTCCGCCATAAACCTTTCTTCCAACAATTCTCTTTGCATATTGAACTGGTATTTTACGTATACCTTCTGTAATTAAAACAACTGAAGCTGTAACTGCTACCATAACTATTAGTACAAGAACAGCTGTAAAAATACTCATTGCTCCTACTCTAACCATTTGGAACATTTGAGCAAATCCGGCTGGATAACGAGCAATAATACCGGCAAAAATGATCAGTGAGATCCCGTTACCAATACCATGTTCTGTAAT
>JABIME010000191.1 GCA_018654125.1 Candidatus Cloacimonadota bacterium | reverse complement strand
TGCAGGATAGGGAATTGCAAGCAAGAATGGTTAATGAGCAGTTCAATCTGGAAATAACGACAATTGAACAAGAGAATTCATTTTTAAAGAAATCTAATACAAATTTGAATCAGGAAGTTGAAATCAGTAAAAAGATCAGTTCATCTTTATTATATATTCTAAGTATTGTTGTATTAGTTTTAATCTTTGCCATCGTGATATATTATGATAAAAAGAGATATAGTCGTAGACTAGAGGTAGAAGTTTCTGCAAAAACTAAAGAGTTAAATAATTCCAGAATGGTACTTAAGAATATCGATGCTGAAAAAGAAATACTGGCTTCAGATATGATGAACCTTCGCTATACTTATGAGAATCTTGTACAAAACTTGGGAGAAGGGGTCGGAGTTATTTCCCCCGATGAAGAATTTCTTGCTGTTAATCCTGCCGCTGAAAAAATCTTTGGAATTCATTCCAAAGAATTAGTCGGTAGAAACTTGAGGGAATTTATCGACAATGAACAATACAATATGGTACTAAAAAAAACACTTAATCTAAATGATGGGGAAATATCATCTTATGAACTAACAATAATCAGACCAACAGGTGAAAAAAGAAATATCATTGTTACAGCCTCTCCTATTAATAACAAAGAGGGAAAATTAATTTCAATTCTAGGAATTTATAGAGATATCACAGATAGAATTAATGATGAAAATAAAATTAAAGAGATACTCAGGAAAAATATTGATTTATTGCGGGAACTGGAACATAGAGTAAAAAACAATATCCAACTTGTTTATAGTATTACAAGAATGCTTACCCAAACTGAAAAAAATGAGAATGTTCAACAAATCATGAATAAGTTTGAAAATTCAATTTATGTAATATCTTTAATTCACGATCTAATTTTACCTGAAGATAAACATTACATTGATTTTCAGAGATATATTAATGATATTTTTACTAATTTAATATCATCAACCCCTAATAACCTAAAGCAAATAAAATTTGAAAATGAGAACACGATAGACAAAATTAGTATTAATTACGCCACTTCACTGGGAATGATTGTAAACGCATTGATCTCAAATTCATTGATCCATGCCTTTTCAGAGGAAACAAATAAAATAATCACACTTAAGTATTATAGAATTGATGATGAAAATGTTTTGGAATATTCTGATAATGGAATTGGAATTGAAGGTGATATTGATATCACAAATTATGAGAGTTTCGGATTGAAAATGATCTATCTACAAAGTCGACAACTACTAGGAAAATTAGAAATAGAAACTAATGATGGATTCTACCTGAAATTAAGTTTTAAAGATCTGGCCATAAGCACTTTTAAAAAAGTTTAATAATTTGACAGAATTAAATGGCAAAAAAACTCTATAATTATAAAAATTTTGGGAGGAAATTATGAATAAAATCAAGTTAATAATAATTGGAATTTCTCTATTACTTATGCTATCTGGGTGCTTCCATATTGAACGTGTGATCAATGTAAATAAAGATGGAAGCGGAACTATTGAAGAGACAGTTTTGATGACCCAGCAATTTATAGATCAGATGAAGAAAATGGCTGCTGGATTTGATGGTGGAAAATCTGAAGAAAAAACAGATGAATCAGAATATCACGATGTTGAAGCACTAGAAAGAGACGCATACAAAATGGGTGAGAACGTTGAGTATGTTTCCAGTAAGCCAATCAAAAAAGATGGTAAACTTGGATATCACATAATATACAGTTTTACGGATGTTTCCAAACTAACTTTAGAAGAAAATCCTTCTGATAAAATAATGAGTTCCTCTGGAATGGGAGAGGATAAACAGGATTTGGTTTTCAAATTTAAAAAGGGAAAAACACCAGAACTAACAATTATCTTTCCACAAATTGAAGATGAGGATGATTACGAAGAGGTATCAGATACAGCTTCCAACGTTAGCGAAGAAGATATCGAGATGATGAAAGCTATGTATGCAGGTATGAAACTTTCAGTAAAAGTGAAAGTGGATGGTAAGATTGTTAGTACAAATGCAACTCATAAAGATAAGAATGAAGTTACGCTTACCGATATGGATTTTGATGTGATCATGCAAAATGAAGAAGCTCTTCAAATTCTGGGTGGAAGTAAAGATTCCAACGATGATGAATTAAAGAGATCGATGGAAAATATCAAGGGATTCAAAGCAGATATGAATGACAAAGTTGTAATAAAATTTAAATAGTTTAAGCTAATGTTTTAAATAAAAGAACCTTGGAAACTTATGAGTCTTCAAGGTTCTTTCTTTATATTTTGTAGAAACTATTCTCTATTCCACAAATCTAATAATTTTTCGTTTCCTTTAATAATATCTTTCAAAATTTCCAGATCAATTGTTTGCTTACTGTCACAAACCGTTTTATCAGGTGAAAAATGTGTTTCTATAAGTAATCCATCTGCACCAGCAGCGATAGAAGCCCAGCTTAATGATTTTATCATTTCACGTCTTCCAGAACTATGCGATGGATCTACAATCACAGGTAAATTACTTAATTCTTTAATTGCTGGAACTGCAGAAATATCAAGCGTATAACGGGTATAAGTTTCGTAAGTTCTAATACCTCTTTCACATAAAATCACATTTTTATTTCCAGCTTCAATAATGTGTTCTGCTGCCAATAACCATTCCTCAATTGTACTGCTAAAACCACGCTTAAGAATTATCGGATTCTTTACTTTACCAAGTTTGAATAACAGACGGTAATTATTCATGTTGCGTGTACCAACTTGAAGTATATCCACATAGTTTTTTATTGTTTCAACATCCTCTACAGATACAACTTCTGAAACCGATATCATACCGGTCTCATCTGAAACTTTTTTCATGTATTTAAGACCTTTCTTTCCGAGTCCCTGAAAATTGTATGGGGAAGTGCGCATTTTATATGCCCCACCTCTAAAGAAATGAATACCCATCTTTTTAAGCTCTACTGCTACTGAATGAAGATCTTCATAATTTTCTATAGTGCACGGACCGGCTATCATTGTAAGATGACCACATCCAATTTTTTGACCTTTAATATTTATCTCTAAAGGCTCACCAACTTGATGCTTTAAATTAATATCTTTCATTATTTTCCTAACCTCAAGATAACATTTCTTTTAGTTTTTGTTTATCCTGTGCAAGAATTCCAAACTGAATTCCACGATCACTAACCAAAAATTCTTTAACACCAAAATAATCAAGTATTTCCGTAACTAACTTTGCCCAAGCCGGAGATCATAGAATCGCGCTTTATTATGTTGATGCCATTTTCGATTGAGGTAACCAAAAACAAGATGTTATTTGTTCCAACATCAATTACGCAAAAAGTATTTCTCATTTGTATATTTTGGTGTTAATCCAGTAATTTTACGTTCTCAGCTTGCAGCCCTTTTTCTTTTATTTCTTTCAATTCAAACTCAAATATCATATTTCTATTTGGTAGTTTTTTTGTGTCAATAACATCAGTAAATTGTGATCCGTGAACAAATGCTGTTCCGTATGGAGATTCTTCCTTTCTTGTATCACGAATCCATAAAGATCCGCTAATGTTCTTCATATAACGCATGAATCCATAACCTTTTTCAGGAAAGAAAGAGTAGCAAACGCCTCTAACAAAACGCTTCCCATTAGCTGCTTTGTGCAGTTCGATTGGAGATAACTCTGGAACCATATATCCCGAGGTAAACCCATCTGCTTCATTTATGAGATCTTGTGAAATGTTATTAAAAGCTAATGCTTCCACTCT
>JABIME010000190.1 GCA_018654125.1 Candidatus Cloacimonadota bacterium | reverse complement strand
GATCGATGAAACATTGTATCCAATTTTATTTGAGAAATTTGGCACAACAATAAATCTGATTAACAAGGATATTCTTAAAATTAATTGGAAAGATTATTTGGATGAAAGTAAGTTAAAGATCGTAGCAAATCTTCCATATCAGATCACATCACCATTTTTGTTTAGAGTAACAGAAAATGCTGCTAACTTTAAGCGTGTTGTTGTAATGATCCAGAAGGAGGTTGCTGTACGAATTAATGCCGGAGTTGGCACAAAAGATTATGGAAGACTATCTTTAAAAATGCAATTCTATTTCAATGTTGAATATGGGTTTACTGTAAAACCTCATCTCTTTTTTCCACCACCTAAAGTTGATTCTGCGGTTATCATTCTTACACCAAGAAAAGATAAACCAATATTAGAAGATGAAAATTTATTCTGGAGAATTGTGGAAGTTGCATTTCAAAATAGACGAAAAATGTTGCGAAGAAATTTACGCATTATTCTCTCAATAGAAAAAATAGAAGTACTGGGAAATATTAGTAATATTGACCTTACACGAAGAGGGGAGACACTCACAGAACTTGATTTTATTGAATTGTATGATGATGTAAGAAAGTTAGATAATTAGCAACAACAAAAGACTGAAACCACAACTTTGCACGAATAAACACGAAAGAATAACAAAATGAATTTCCAATTTCCATCTAATTTAATTACTATTTATACTTTGTATCTTTGTGTATGTTTTTTTACTGGATCCAAACAGGATTTGTAAACACAACTCCACCATTCTCTGTTACCATACTCATACGGACATATCCTTTTACTGGAAGCATGATTTCGTAATTATTTTCAGGATTATTAATCTCAATCTCATCTTTAGAATTATAATCACCAATAAAAATATTAACATTATTGATCTTACCAAATTCAGCTGAAGTTCCACTTTCATAAATCAAATTTGCAGTCCTATAATTACACATTGAACCTATTGGAAATAAATCATCTCCAACTTTTATATTGAAAGAGAGGAATGGTCCATTACTTACTATAACTTCACCATTCTTTATTCCTTCAATTGGTTGATTTTCTTTGTACTTAAAAGCCGTAAAGAAATTACCGAAGATCTGTTTTTTTGAGGAAAATAATTTCCAGAAAGGAGATTTGATTTGTCGCATTATATTAAAGTTTCCATGTGCATCGTTTCCTGCAACAAGATAATATTTTCTTCCTTCTATAAGCAGTTTCTTCCATGCTCTCACAGAGCTTGTTACATTATCGATATCAGCATTATTGATGATCTGAAGGAACTTAATACCACTATTTTCATAATCCTCTTCACTCCAATTACCACGCCTTAAAGTGAGTTTTTGCATGAAAGGAATTTTCTCAATCGGGTGAGCTGCAATGAACAAGTTTTGTTCTGTATGTAACTTTTTGATCTCAGTAAGGAAGTGCTGTGGCTTATTCTTGAACCATTTCTCAGCACTATCACCATGACCTTCTATGAACGTGTTGTGGTTAATTGCCAGCATATGAACATTTTCACCATTACAATTTCCAATAGAAACTTCTTCACCCGAAATTATCCTGAACTCATTTGAGTCAGATTCTTGAACATCTTTTAGCATCTGTTTCCAAATTGGTAGATCTGCATCATTTTTTGTACAAGAAGCAAGGCTATCATCAAGGTCGTAGGAATGATCTGTAACAAATAACCATGAAAGTCCCATTGCCTTTGCTAATTCTTTTGTGGATTTTATATCAGCACCAAATTCAACTTGATCTGAAGTGTGATTACTATGATAATGCGGCTCACCCGCAAACCATCTTTCTGGGAACGGTAAGGCTTTTTTTGCATAAAAAGTTTTATATTGTTTTGTTTTGATATCTGGGAAGTTATCATTGATGACTATTTTAGGTTTACCACATATTTCTACATCTAGTTTAACTTTTATTGATAAGAATTGATCGGCTTCTAATTCACAAACATCAACATCAATTATTTGTGAAAAATATTTATCCTTAATGTTTTTATTTATAGGGAAATCATGTGTTATCTTTTTACTATTACCTTTTATTCTTATATTAATAGAATTAACTAAAGTAGGAAATAAATTGGCATCTTTGATTATGATAAGTAGAGGTATTGTAAGCTTTCTATTTTTTACGGCTCTTATTGGAATATCGGTAATGATCTCAGGTTCTTTCCTATAATACTTCGGATACAGATATTTTAGGTGATAGTGAATCTCTGCATATGAAATTAGAAGTGGAGTATAACTAAAAAAACCTTCAAGGACATCTATACCTTGAAGGTTTTGGAATATATTCATCTAGTAAATTAAATAAATTATGGAAGCCAGTTTGGGTCAAAAATACTATCAGATATTTTATCGTTACTTACACCCCAAGGCCCATTAGGAAGATAGTAGTAAATTGATGCTCCAACCTTACCAAAATTACTATTTGTTGTTCCAACAACTGTACTGTCAGTTACAGAATAATCGAAAATAAACTCATCATTCGTTTTCTTAAGATCTTCCATAACATATAATAAGTCTTCTCCTGTATATTCGCCTTCACCATCAAGCTTTACAACAGTATGTTCAAAAATGTAATATCCGTTTGCAGGATCTATCTTAAATTCAACATCTGCTCTAGCAATTACTTGCATATTATATACTGCTTCATTTAATTTTCCATGATTTACTTTGTCTGTTCTTAGTGGAATAATAAGCGTAAATACAATCCCAACCAACATAATTATCATGACAAGTTCAATTAATGAGAATTTTTTATTCTTTTCTATTTTTGTGTTTTCAGCCATTATCCCTCCAAAATCTTCTAACCCAGATTCTGAGCTGTAT
>JABIME010000189.1 GCA_018654125.1 Candidatus Cloacimonadota bacterium | reverse complement strand
GTTATCGCATTTGAAGGACATACATTGGCACATGTTTCGCAGCCCACACAGTTATCTTCATCGACAATTGGTTTTCCTCTAAAACCTGCGAATGGTTTAAATTCTCCACCGGGAAATTTTGTTGTATATGGTTTAGAAAACAGGGAAGTTATTGCTTCTTTCAATTCACGTAATTTTGGATATCTCATTTTTGAACATCCTTATAATCATCAATAATTGTTTTATCCCAAAGCTTTGTACCAAAGATATATGAACCTCGCACAAGCGCATGTGCCGCCACGGTAGAAACAAAAAACAAAAGCGGTATTGCAATAAGTGCCTTTATCCCAGTAGCCGTAAATCCATATTTTATGAACAATCCAAAAAGAATACTGCAAGTTCCCAGCGTTACAGATTTTGTGGCTGATTGCAAACGGTTATATACATCTGGAAGACGGATCAATCCGATACACCCGAACAGATCAAATATGACTCCAATTATAATGAAAATCAAGCTTATTGTATTACTCATCTAATTTTTTCCCCGTTAAATATTTTGCTAAAGTTAAGGTTCCAATAAAGCCAAAAATTATCCAGGCAATGGCGATATCGATCAAGAATAGACGACCCGTTTTGATAGCCAGTATAACACATATTCCCACTACCAGAATTCCAAAGATATCTATCGCTACCATTCTATCTGCAATTGAAGGACCAAAAACTACCCTAAAGAAACATAAAAAACTCATTCCGATCAGAATATAAAGAAGTAGATTAATAATCATTCGAATATCCTCTTAATAAATTTTTCAAATCTTCCTAATATTTTATCTGTGTATACCTTTGGATCTCTACTGCTCACATAGATCCAGTGAATATAAAATTCATCATCGATAATATCTACTGTTATTGTACCGGGTGTCATTGTAATTGAGTTGGCTAGGAATGTTTTGCCAATATCGGTTTTCAAAGTAGTTTTAACTTTCACTATACCCGGTTTTATAGGCATAGATGGACTCAAAACTCTGTATGCTACATCGAAATTAGCCTTGATACATTCCCATACAAAAATAAATAGATACACTATTATCCAGAAATACCTTTGAGGTTGAAAAAATTTCTTTGAATCCTGCAGAAAATCATTTCTAAAAACTATTGCTGTTAATAAAGCGGCTACAGCTCCCACAATTAAATTTGGTGTTTCCAAATTGAATGTTATCAATAACCAGAGAGCAAAAGATATTATGAATAATGTTATAAATTTCATACTTAAATTCCTATTATCTTGGTTGCATAATTTGTTGAATTTATCAAAACATCCACTGCCGGCTGCAAGAAGATCATTCTCACTTCCGGAATTATCAGTAAACTAAAGATCACACATAAAATTGAAAGTAAAATCATAGAGAAACTCATTGAAAATGGTACTTCTTTTATCTTATCATATTTGGAATGCAATTCACCAGAGAAAACATATTTTTGGATTTTTGTAAAAGATGCTAAGGTGATCACACTCACCAAAACTGCAAAAAAAGCTATCCAAATAAATCCAGCTTGAACAGCCGCAATTATTATAAGAACCTTGCTAAAAAATCCATTAAAGGGTGGAATCCCGGAAATTGCCATAGATGCTACAAAAGAGCTACCTGATGTAATTGGCATTTTACTTGATAATCCACCTAACTTTTTTAAATTTCTTGTACCTGTTCTATACTCAACCGAACCAGCATTAAGAAATAGTAATCCTTTGAAGATCGAGTGGTTAAGCATATGGAACAGACCACCACTGATTGACAGTGCTGCTATCTTTCTATCTCCTCCGGTTGCTAATATCAGCATTCCAATTCCAATTCCAATTATTACATAACCCATCTGACTAATACTGTGATATGCAAGCAGTCTCTTAAAATCCCATTGCCCAATTGCCAGCAAAACACCAACTATCATTGAGATAGTTCCCAATATTGTTATTGTCATTGATAACTCGTAAGAGAGTGGCAGCATATTGAAGAATAAGCGAATGATAACATAAATCCCAATTGCCTTAATTAGAACTCCCGATAGCATAGCTGAGATTGGAGATGGAGCAGAAGAGTGCGCATCGGGAAGCCAAGAATGGAATGGGAAGATCGCTGCTTTTAAACCAAAACCTGCCATTAGAAGAATAGAAATAAATTTAATGAATACATTTGATCCATCAGGTGAAGTGCAGTTCACAGTTAACTGTCTTGAAATATCAGCAATATTCAAAGTGCCGGTATTCCAATATATCAAACCAATTGCCAAAAGAATTATCAGCGAAGCTATCCCACCTAAAACCTGATATTTAAATGATGCTTCCAATTGTTGTTTCTCTACACCAAAAGCTACTAATGCATAAGAAGCTATCGCAGCGATTTCTAAGAATACATAGATATTAAATATGTCACCACTTATCACAATCCCGTTCATTCCAGCTATCATGAGACTGAATAGAACATAGAATTTTCTTTCGGAAGTATATTGTTTTGTATAGGAAAGAGAATAAAAAATAGATAAAAATCCAACTACCGAAATTATGAGCAGAACCAATTTTGAGAGACCATCCATAACCATATAAATTGCAATTGGTACACCATTTACCGGTTGATGTCCACCAACTTTATAGATCAATGATCCTTCTGAATTGAAAATAAAATGGAGAGTAAGGTAAACCAGTGACAGCATAAATATCGGAGTGATAAATTTATTGAAATTTTTAATAACTCTACCCAAAATTGACATAATAAATGCAGAACCAAGTGGAATTATTACAAATAGTGGAATTAAAGAATTCATTTTTTATCCTTTTAGATCTTTTATCTTTCTAATATCAAATGTCCCATATTTCTGATACAATCGGATGGCTACAGCCAAGAGAAGTGCTGTGGTTGCAAGCCCGATAACAATTGAAGTTAGTATCATTGCCTGTGGTAGAGGATCCACAAATTTCGCATTTTCAAAACCCTTTGAAAGAATTGGTGCAGTGCCACCTTCTACATATCCAATCATAATAAAGAATAGGTTAATACTGCATTCCATAATAGCGATACCGATGATTATTTTAATCAGATTTCTTTTAGCGATCACACCATAAAGTCCAACAAGAAAAAGTAAAAGACACAGTATGTATATTATCATTTTTTTACCTCATCTGTTTCATCTTTATAAGCCAGCAAAGCTATAAATATTATCGAAACAGCTGCACAAACTTCGGCTCCCACAATTATATTCTGGATTGGAATAAAACCGGCACTGATTAGATGTCCCAGTGTTCCTCTATCCAAAAAATTTTCAAAAAAAACATAACCTCCCGAGATGAGGAGACCCACACAGGCAAGTATTAGGAATCCAAAGATAGCAGTACTTTCCAAAAACTCTAATCCATGCTCTTCTTTATATAAGTTAGGAAGATTCTTACCCTTTGATAGTATCTGTAAAATAAAAGCTCCTGCTAAGATCACACCACCGGAAAATCCACCTCCGGGTGAAAGATGACCATGCACAATTATGTATAAACCAAATATAAATATCACAGGACAGATGATCTGGCTGATCTTTTTTACTATTATTGTCATACCTTTCATAATTACTTTTCCTTCTTCCCTTTCAATCTGAGAATTGTGAGAACACCTACAACTGCAGTAAATAATACAGTTGCTTCTCCTAAAGTATCATAAGCTCTGAAATCAAAGACAACTCCTGTTACAAGATTAGCACTTTTCACATTCATCACACCATCTATATAGTGTTTAGACATTCGCATATTATCTGCTCCAAATTGACTGAGACATCCAGTAGCTTTCTCAAAAACTATCACGAAGATGAGAGCGGCCATTATTGTAATGACATAATAGGTTACAATTTTGGGAGTAAATTCTATTTTCTTAGTTTTCCTCTCAGTTATCTTGATGGCAGCGATCATTATGATCAAGGTTACCACTTCTACAACTACGGGAACAATAGCCAGATCAGGAGCTTGCAAAAGTAAGAAGGCAATAACCACTCCAAATCCGACGACCCCATAAGAGATCACAGCCGAAAGCAGATCTGTTGCGTTTAACGAATTGATCGAACCTAAGATCATTAAAACTAGGATGATAATTAAATATAGTTCCATATATTATCCCTCTAAAATATTAGAATTATCAATAAAATGAGTAATCCAGCGATGTACCAAAATACATATCTGGGTAGAAATCCGTTATGTGCATCACTGAATATTTTGTTGAACCACAATATAATTCTCTTGAAAACATCATAAATATCGAACCATTTTTTTTCTGCTTTTCTATAAAAAAAGTTTAGGAATTTGAAGTTCTTGATTGTTTGATAAAAATCCAAAGGTGAGAAATTTGTTTCTTCTTGAAGTTTTTCACCTCCAATAAAACTATCTGAAACACGGTGACTCTTCATATTCCCATATAAATAAATTAGGAAGCCCACAACTACAGAAACAAGTATAAGAATAGAAACACTTTGCGATTGCCAAATACCAGAATAATTAAAATTCCCACTTGCAGGCTCTATTAGATTTGGAATAATTAATTTTGCAGCAAATATACCAAATCCAATGCAAACAATCGCAATAATAATTTGCGGTAACCACATTAAGAAACTTACTTCTTTAACTTTTTCAAATTCTTTTCTTCTTCTGCCAAGATACAAGCCTGTAATGAGTTTGATGAAACTTGCCAAAGTAAGTGCAGATCCAAAAACAGCTAATGTAAGCCAAACCATCCACAATTTATTTGCGAGTCCTGTTCCATTACCAAAATCAATAATTCCCTGATAGATCATCCATTTAGAAAAGAAACCATTGAAGGGTGGAATTCCTGAAATTGAAAAAGCGCAAACCAATGCTGTGAAAAAAGTTATCGGCATTAGCTTTGATAACCCTCCAAGTTCATCTAAATTATCTTTTCCAGTTTGTTTTTCCACACTTCCGGCTGTTAAGAATAATCCACTTTTGTATAGAGCATGATTAACCATATGGAACAGTCCGGCAGCAATGCCGAGTGGTGTCCCTAAAGCTATACCGGTTATCATATATCCAACTTGTGAAACAGCGTGATATCCAAGAAGTTTTTTGTAGTTATGCTGAACAAGTGCCATCATCACAGCACCGATAATTGTGACTGCACCAATAATTAAAAGCATCAATGTTGCCCAATCAGTGAGTTGAAAAATATCTCTACAAATTCTTACGAAGAAGTAAATTCCCAATAATTTATCTAACGATGCAGGCAAGAATGCAGATGAAGATGCAGGAGCTTTCTTTACATAATCGGGTACCCAACTATGAAACGGCATTGCTCCAGCTTTGGTAAAACTTCCTACAAGCAAACTTAAGAATGCGATTATTCCCAATGATCCTGTAGTTGCAATATTGATCTCAGACATATTGAAAGATCCTGTGAGTTGCCACAAAATTCCAATCCCTAAAATTAGAATTGAATCGGATGCACCGATAAGAATAAATGTCTTCTTCGCCGCAGAAGTACTTTCATCATCATATCCCTTAATCAATTTATAAAGTGTAAGACCCAATATCCCCCAAAAGAAAATAAAAATTATCAAGTTGTCAGCAAAAATCGCTCCAAACGATGAGCCCAAAGTTATAAGATAATATGAATAATAACCTTTAATATCCATTTTTTTTGTAATGTATGAGAGAGAATAAAGTGCAAATAAGAAACCGAAAATTCCAATGAATAATACAATTAATTTACTTAACGTATCTACATTGAAAAATAGATATTTAGAAACACTTGGGAATTTGAAACACTCCATATATATAAGACCGGAATTCATTTTGAAAACTGAAATGGCGAAGTAGAGAGTGAGGCCCGAAATCAATAAATTAATTATTGCTTTAATTTGTTTTAATGAATCCGGTATCAAGAAAAGAACAATTCCTATTCCTATCGGTAAAAACATTAGATATTGCAAATTAATCATAATTTCATACCTTTAATTTAGCTTTTAAACTTTTGGTTTTTTCTTGGGAAAGTTTTATCAATTCTGCTGCGCTCATTATATGTTTCCCTGTATTATAATTATAAACATGAGACATCCTTTCTGTGCAGCAATAACAAGGATCTACAGCCGCGGTTGCAATAGCAGCATCAGAGATAGTTCCTCCAACACATGATCTGCGGAATGTAGGAATGCATGTATAGCTAGGTGCTCGAATTTTATGTCTTACTGGAGAATTCCCACCATCGGATTTTACAAAATGAAAAACTTCACCACGAGGAGCTTCTGCATGTCCAATTCCAATTCCTGGAGGAATTTCTTTTACCTTTACTTTTATATCTCCAGCTTCTGTTCTCTTTAGAGCTTCTAAACATTGTTTTATTATGCTGATAGATTCAT
>JABIME010000188.1 GCA_018654125.1 Candidatus Cloacimonadota bacterium | reverse complement strand
TCGCTGGAGAATATGAATTTGTTGATATGGATGAAAACCATGAAAATATATGAAGCAAAAGTAATAAGAAGATCTAAAAATAGTAAAGTATTATACGAAATTAGAGATCATGAGTCAGGAGGTTGTCATTTTGCTGGTTCTGGTTTTAAGACATTGGATTTAGATAATCTCACTAATTCAACAGTCATCATTATGCAGCTTGCAGGAAGATATTGCATACTTGGTGGTGGCAAAATGAACTGCGAAAATTATTCAGAATACAGAGCCGGGAATCTTATTATTAAAGATTATAATAATGGTAACCTTACTGTTTTTCCTTTTGTAGATGGAGAGTTAGGAGTCTCTATTTTAAATTATACCGATAATACAATAAGGTTGCAGTATAATTCAGAAATCTCCATACCATTTCAAGATCTGCCACCAAACTATTACGTGGTGGAGAGCGGTGAATTTATAACTATTGAGCTGCTCCTTCCTACCACATCATTTTCAACTCTTGCAAAAGTTCCTCGGGAAACGATTCGCAGATGGAAGATTGAGAAAAAACTGAATCCCTTAAAAATTACATCTACCGGTCGTGCTTATTATTCTCAAGATCAGTGTTCTCTAGCTAAAGAGCTTCATGATGGACAATCTAAATCAATAGAGATTATTAAAATTTTTGAAAAAAAGCTGAAAGAGCTCACCCCAGGTGAGGTTGTATATGTCACTTGGTTTAAAAAAATGATTCCGAATTATGATAATTCCAAATACAGCACACTTCGGGATTTGCTTCGGAAATTAATATCGCTAAATATGTTAGAACGAGTTAAAAAAGGCTACTATTGTAGCCCAACTAAAGGAGATTAAAATGAGTATTGTAAAAAATTACCTAGCACCGAACTTCAATATGATAAAATTGCTTATATTGCTGGGTTTTCTGTATGAGGTCTACTCAGCATTTTGTGATAAGTGGATTATAGGGAAGATCCCAAATTCGACCTACGACACAATGTTAGAAGATCTTATGAAGGATGAGAGGCCAAACCAGATAATTGTTCTCAATAGGAAGAACTTAGAAGATAATAAGGCTCTCAAAATTTCGAAGAAAGTAAGAGAAGAGTTTGATTTTCCAGAGATCACTACCCAGATAGTTGAAGGAATATCAAATGCAGCAGATGTCAATGATCCATCAACTTGGGATCTTCCTGAATTCATGAAGTATTTTTTGAGAAACTTCAAGCTCAGGGCTTTTGTTGAATGTGCCTTGCTTGCGTCCATGCCTTTCAATGACATAAATCGTTTGTGGAAAATATTTAATCCCGAAGGCATTCTGTATGAATTATTGGATCAATATAAATATTTCTTTTGGAATAATAGAGATATTTCAAAGATGGATCTGAGGTCATTTCTTAAATCCAATGCCAACAACCCATTTTATCACAAACATTTTCAAATAATGGAAAAAGGTCGTGAAGCCTTCATGGGTGAGTATGGAATCCAAACCGATACGGAAAGAGAAAAAAATATGCGAGAGATTGCCCATAAAAGTATGCTGAAAATTAAAAAAAATCCGGAAGAACCCAATAAAATAAATCATTCTTTATTGGAGTTATATTGCACATATATCTCACAAAATAAGCATAATAAAAATAAACGGGCAGGAAGAAAAAACCAAAATGCGAATTCTTCATTTGATCAACAAGCAAAATCTTTTTCAAACCTCTCTGCCCAGAGTGTGAGAAATTCCAATAGAGAATACAGATTCAAACAGCTTCTTATAAACAGTATAAAGAGCGATAATGGAGCCTCCCATGGGTAATAAAATAATTCCATTTATAAAAATAGTAAAAGCGATGATCTTTGCAGGACAGCCTGATGATAATATCCATTCCTGGCTATTTGAGAATTCATTACAAATAAATAATAGTGAGATAGAGATAGTTCGTCAAGAGTGCCGTAGTACGCCTGATGGCTTAAAGATGGTGGATGAGAATAGAATTAGATTGGAAAATAATGAAGATCCGATAATTTTAGATAGTATTGTAGATCAATTTAGTAAGACTGATTATTTTAAGATTTTGGTCATCGATTTTTCCGGTAAAACTCCTCTCATGCAAAGAGGAAAATTATTAAATTTTCCACCTGAAATGATTCTCAATGATGCAAAGTTGAGAAAGCTTGTGGAAAATTTTTCCATGACCTACGCGGATTTTTGCATATTAAACCAATTGGCTGCAGAGTTGGAGCTAAAATCTGTTGATGAGAGAGACTATGAAGTTTACCTAGAATACTTCTATGATACAAGAAAAAATGATCAGCACCAAATGGCAGAATATCTATATGACAACAGGGGGCATTCTCAATATGTATCCTATATTAACCCTGTTAGAGATGGGATAGAAAACATCAGGCACTCTTTCGGATTGATTGAACCAGATGAAATTTTAAGAGAGATTAGTTATCACAACTATCAACTGCAAAAAAAACTAAAGAATAACCTTATATATGAAAGAGAAATAGATCCCTGGGATGTTACCAACTTGAGATCATCACAAAAAAATATCCTTAAATTGGGAGCATACAACATCGTATCAGAAGCTGAAGGGGATCAATATAAGAAGTGCAACCATTTTATGGAAGGTGATGATATACCTATAATGCATCAGCATTACATATTTATTACTCCGCACAAAAATTCAATTAAAATTCTGCTTATAATGGGGTTTCAAATTGAAAAAGTTAAGGATATTTTACGGTTAGATAAATTCAATGATATCCCAAATTGCTTCATGGAAAATATTTATAAAGAGTGCATATCACTCCCGGATGGAGAAAAAATGATTAACGATAACCAGAAGAATCAGCTTGAGCACAAGGCTCTTGCCAGTTTCTCTTCTGTACGGGATATATTTAAAGATAAAGAACTATATGACAAAGCTATTAAGCTGTCTGGTAAAATAGAAAAATTATCAGACCTTATGCTAGAAGATATATTAGATAATGATGAGAAACGAAGATTTTTGGATTGTTGTATTATGGCTGACACCCCATTCAAGCGGGTAAGAGAAGCTTGGACGCAGCTTTTTAGTGAATCATTAAAAGAGAAAGAATATAACACCTATAAATGCTATATATTGAATCTTGGTTTTGATTATGAGATGGGTTTATACCAGTATTTAGAGCAAGATCCCGAGAATCAACTCTATAGAGATTATAAATACTTACTTGGAAAAGATACCCTGGATGTTATAGACTATTTTGGAGTAGCTGATGAGCAAGAGTATATAGATATTAATATTCGTATGTGGGGGCAGTTGAATCACACCCTTGAAGATGCTATTGAACATGGAGATACTGATCTTGCTACATTACTTCAGAAAGAACTGACACAAATTGGGGAGATCTTTAGAAAAGGAAATGAAGACGATGATAAGATATATTTCCGAACTCAAATGGAAAAAATATTTGCTAGAATAAAAGGATCGGACAGAACAACTATGACTCTTGATCAAGTCCACCTAGAAAAAAATAACATAGTGCTGAATGCACAAAAAGAAAAAGAAAAGGAGAAAAAATAATATGAATAAGGATAAAGACTCAAGCAGAAGGCTACCGTATCTCAAATTAATCGAGTTGTTGTTGTACCCTGGATACAAGCTTAAGGATATAAAAGAGATGATATCTTCTTTGAGGTTACGTGCTATTTCCGATGCTGAATTGGAGAATATCTATGATGAATGTATTGCCGTTAAGGGTGGTAAGAATATGATCAAAAATAACATGAAGCGGCTACTTTCAGGGAAGGAGTTATATAAATCTGAAGATGTGAGAAAGAGATTTGCAATTGTTGAGGTTTATGATGCCTTCACTTGCAATCCAAAATTAATTAACTTACCGTTTTGTGAGTTATTAATCAACAGAGAAAAAAGAAGATTTCTCGAATGTTCTATAGTTTATAGTTTTCCCTTTAAGCAGTTGCAGAAAGCCTGGTATAAAAAGTACAAACAAGAGTTAACATTAAATCAGTATAAATCCTTTTGCTACTATTTGTTTGATCTTGAAAATTATTCAAAAAATGAGATATATCAGTTTATAGAGCAGAATTCTGATTATCTATTTTATGAAGATTTCAAATATATCTTTGGTCGATCAAAGGTCAATTTTCTTACTTATTTCGACATTGCTGTAACTGAGGATATCAATAAGTCAGAAAAGCAAAATTTTGGACTGGCTAAGCGGAACATTCAGAAAAAGTTAAGATCTGATCCTAATGCAATTTCTAATGCTGAGCTTCATCGTTACCATACACTCGAGAAAATTAATAAAAAAATCATGGAAGGTGATATTAAAATGAACTTTGCCCGTAAAGAATCTCATAGAATCCACATGCGTATCGAGGGTAAACAGAAGGTTAATAATTTAAGGGATAAATGGAGAGATGAATCTCGTCGCAAACATATGGAAGGTCCAAACGAACAGGATGAAATAATACATCCTTAAAATTATCAGATAAGATGAATTTTTTATTGGGAAAATAGTTATTTTTGGGTGATATTATTTACCACTATTGGCTGGTGGGAAAAAATGAACTATATTTATAATAAAATTTGTGGAAATTGTGGTCAAAACTAATAGTAAAATCATCAATATTTAAAACTCGTAAGTCATTGGTGTCAGTGCGATTAGCCCTTTTTACTGGCATATTATATATGTTAGAAAGGGATTGCTTTAGAACTCATCTAAAGTGATCCCTTTTTTTCTTTGAGCACAGCTCAGAGATTTGTCTAATAATTCACCAAAAAAGGAGGTTAAAAATGCAAGATCATAACTTACCATTTACCAAAGCTATCAGATCACAGATTAAGTTGCGGTTAGCAATTATCGGACCCAGTGGAAGTGGAAAAACCTACAGCTCTCTTCTTCTTGCTTCAGCTCTTGGTAAGAAGATTGCTCTCATTGATAGTGAGAGAAATTCCGCTAGTAAATATGCTGATCTTTTTAAGTTCAGTGTTCTTGAGCTGGAAGATTTTCATCCGGATAATTTTATTGAAGCTATCAGAAGTGCTGAAGAACAAAAATTCGATCTGCTTATCATCGATTCATTATCCCCTGCCTGGAACGGATATAATGGAGCTCTGGAGCTGGTTGATAAAGCTGCGGCACGATTAAAAACGACAAATAGCTTTGCTGCCTGGAGGGAGGTAACCCCTCTGCATAACAGAATGATCGATGCGATCCTGAGATCAGATCTGCATATTATCGTAACTATGCGCACAAAGACCG
This sequence comes from Candidatus Cloacimonadota bacterium, assembly GCA_018654125.1. The sequence goes on along the minus strand of JABIME010000188.1, from coordinate 890 downwards.
AATACTCGCTTGAGAAAACAGACAATGGGAGAAGCACGGTCAGAAGAGTCGGCATGCAGCCAATTCAGCGTGATGGGCTGGAGTATGAATTTGATATTGTAGGAGATATGGATATGACTACTATGCTCATCACTAAGAGCCGCTGTCCTGCCCTTCAACAGTCTGTGATCCAAAAACCAGGCGAAGAGCTGGCTAAAACTATTCTCAAATGGCTAAATAGCGGAGAGCCTCTAAAAAAGAGAGTAGTATCTGCAGGAAAAAGGGAGAGGGACAAACTGATCAAGAGCATAACAAGTAAAATGAAGCAGTTGAATGAGAAAAATTTCATTACTACTAAAAAGCTGAGCGAATTCGGAGATAGGATCAAAGATCCCAAAACAAATGTGGGGATGCTTAAGTTTTTGGAAAAACAACTGCTATTATTAAATTGGCTCGATCAGATAAAGGGCACAATTTCCAAACAGGAGAGAAAAGATTTCTATCGTAAGATTCTAGCTGCAGATAGTAAGAGCGTAAAAGCGCTAGAGAACCAACTGAAAATAATGGAGGCCGCATGAAGATCACCAACAAAAATGGCATTCCTGATCCGATCTACAGAGCGATCAAAAGTGGCTGGTATTCAGGTGACGGAGCTAAACATTTCTGCAGTGTAACAGAGCTGTTAAAGCCAGAGAAAATTTTTATTCTGGAGCGGAGATATAAAGAGCAGATTACCCAGGAAGCCTCAGACCTGATCTGGAGTCTTATGGGCAGTGCCATGCACAGAGTGCTTGAGGCTTCCGAGCCAAAAAGTACCTTAAATGAAGAGAGGTTATTCGCTACTGTGAACGGGAAAATTATATCCGGTGGAATAGATCTTTTTGAAGATGGTATCATCAGTGATTTCAAAT
>JABIME010000187.1 GCA_018654125.1 Candidatus Cloacimonadota bacterium | reverse complement strand
TTCTTTTTTACAGCTTCTTTCCATGATTTAGGGTCTGGATAACTACTAGAGATGTTAAACTTCCAAACAGTAAGTTCTTGATTATCATTTTTAGAAACATTAGTGATTCTACTTTCAGGGAATAACTGTGAAAATGCGATTACAGCTCGTCTATTAGTTGTAAATCCCTCAACAGTAAATCCATTATTATTACTTGTAAGGTCACTGATCCAACTCAAACGATTCTTATTTAATGACCTTGAAAATACATCAAGAATATGATTCCATTGGTTTTTCTTACCGGTAATTCTATCAACTTTAACCAAATTTTCCTGAAGTTCGCTCAATTTTGCTTTGATCTCATTAAGTCTTTTTATTAATTCACGATTCTTAGAAAGCTCACGCTCAACTCTATAATTCTTTTTCCCATACTCCACAATATCTTGTTTTAATTCCAGATTTTTTATTGTTCCAGCAAAAGCAAAATAGAAGATAGCTGCTAATACTAAAAAGCCGTGCCAAGCAATTTTAAAGTACTTTTGATTTTCAATAACTCTATTTGGAAGCAAGTTTGTTGTACTGAACTTCTTGTTTTTAGGTACAAGAGTTTTCCAGGCTATTTCAATTGGGATAGCATATCTTGCAATTTTTTCGGGCGTTAATATCTCTTCCATACCCTCTTGTACAGATAGAAGCCCGAGATCGATACGTGAAATATTATCACCTTCTTGTGCAGCTGAGCGGAAATATTCTAAATCTTCATCTGAAGTATTATCACCAGCGAGAAGAATGTTTTTTGTAATTGGGATATTAGAAATATCCTGTTCAAGGAGTACTTTTGAATAAATTGTTTCTCTCATTGTAACTTCGTCACTATCTGGGATAATAATTGGGAATGTTTTTATAAGTATATTATTTTTAAGAACAATACCCATTTTATAATCAAATCCAATATACAATATAAGTATATAATCATCGTCAGCAAAAGTGTAATTATGATTAACCAAGTTTATAAGTGATATTTCATTAGTATCAATATGACTATAAAAATATCTCTCTTTAGATAGGATAAGATTTATATCTCTTAAAGCATGAAAAATCCTGAATTTTCCTGTATGAGTAAATGCAATACCAGATTTATCTGGATTGAGTATATAATCAAATGAGTAATTCTTAGATTTTATTTCTTCTTTTGATAATAATTCTTCTAAAAGTCGTTTGTGAAGATTTTTTGTTCCATATGAAGAATCAAATTGGAAATATGAGATTTGTTCTTCATTTGCATTAAAAGATATTTTACCTCTTTCTAGTGGGAATTGTTGGAGGAAATTCTGAAGATCTCGTAACCCAGGTAACATGTCATCTTTTACTTCCTCATCAAAACTTTCTCCCTCGTCAAACTCAGATAACTCAGGTAAAGAGAAATCTTCATCTTCCATCTCAGATAATTCGGGAATTTTGATCTCATCATCATCTTCTTGGACAATAGGAATATACGCATCATCCTTAGCTTCAATTTCTTGTCGGAAAAGTGGAGAAGACAATGTAGTTTCTTCTAAACTTTGAACCGATACAATTCCATTACATAAAGCAAGCTGAGCAATTTTAACTTTCAGCCCATCTTTATAAATTCCAAATGCTAGTTTTTCTTTATTATTTGCCATTATTTATCTCTCACGTAGAATAGGTTAACAAATGCATCATACGTTTTTTATTATTAGCATAGTTCATAGCTACTTCCTTTGTGACAATACCTTTTTTATAATATGTGAAAAGATCCTGCTCCATTGATAACATTCCCTTTCTCTTTCCTTCAGTTATCATTTGATATATCTCACCAATATTTTTATTTCTAATTGCTGCTTGTACAGAAGAATCGACTGAAAGAACCTCTTTTACCATAACAAGTTTGCCGTGCTTATCGGGAACTAATTTTTGTGAAAGAATTACCTTTAATGTATCTGCAAGGCGGAATCGAACTCGTTCTTGCTCGATAGGTGGGAATTCGGCAACTATTCTATGAAGGCTGTCTACGGCTGAGCTTGTATGTAATGTAGAAAAAACTTTATGACCACTATCGGTTGCTTCCAAAACAGTGGCTATTGTTCCTGGATCTCTCATCTCACCAACAACAATGATATCGGGGTCTTGTCGTAATGCTTGGATTGTACCTTCTTGAAAGCTAAGTACATCTTCTCCAACCTCTCTATGTCGTACTATGGATTTTATTGATTGATGAACGTACTCAATAGGATTACCAATAATTATTATATGGGCATTGTTCTTTCTGTTATTCATGTCTACAATAGAATCTAATGTACTACTCTTTCCTGATCCGGTAATTCCTGTAACAAGAAACAAACCTGATTTCTCAAAATTGAGATTGAATCGTTTATTAATTATTTCAGGAAAGTTTAAATCTTCGAGGTCAAATAATTCTTGATTGATCCTACGAAAATTTGCAACCAAACAATTACTCTCATAATATATGTCACCGCGAAAACGATTTGGTCTTTCACCTTTTTTAAGCGTTAAACCTAATGAAATATCAACATTTTTATTATTAAATAACATAACTTTTTGATCATCACTAAGAATGCTTAATAGAATTGCAGTAATCTCATCTTGTGTGAAACTTGGTACTTTATCGGAAGGTGCCTTAGTCCCAAATACTCTATACCAAACTTTATTATTAGAACCAGGTCCGCCAAAATCTATATCAGATGCTTCAATCTCTCTCATATGAATCATCAAGGTTCGCAAACATTCATAAGATTCTTCTTTCCATGCTGTATTGAATGTTATCATTTTATTGATATTTTGAAATCTTGATGTACCTGTAAGATATTCGCTTAAAGCGACTTGCATCTCAGATAAAAATGACAAACTCATTACTTCTCCGATAAATATAAAAAATATTTTTTTCTATGACAATGAATAAGATTTTTAGTATTGATGTCAAGCACATTCTGTTAACTGACTAATCATTATGAAGATATGAGCATTATAACATGAAGATTAAAAAATATGTATTCTTACATAAAACAATGGAATAAAAGAGAATAGCAATAGATATGTGAGAAGATTAAATAAATTATTTTTACGATATAAAAAAAAACTTCCCGAAAACGGGAAGTTAATTACTTTAAATACTTATAAATAGAAGAATGAGAGCTTATTCTCCTGTAACTAATTTTAGCATAACAATCCTTTGGACAGCTTTTCGCCATTTAAAAAATGTGCTATTTACTAAATTTATCATGAATCGTTTGAGTAATTTTTCTCCTTTATAAGCAAAAAAATCTAATATTTTTTTTCTGTCAAAATGTCTAACTTTTACAGCAGTTTCTGCTCGAAGTGTAACAAAAGATGATCCAGTTAGAATAAAGCTTTCCTCTCCAGAGGAATCCCATTTCTGCAAATAATCAATAGTAGTATTATTTAACCACACAGAAACTTCACCGTCCTCAATAATAATGATAGATCCTGAATTCTCGTTGCCAATAGGAATGTCATCTCCAATCTCATATTTTCGGATTCTTCCTAATGCCATGAAATCAACTTTATCTTCAGGTGAGAATCCATGCAGAATGATTGGTTCACCTTTTTGAACTGTATCAGATCCAGGCTCAAATGCTTTTTGCAATGGTCCATAAAGATCTTCAGAATGACGTACACCAGCTTTTGCAACTTCAAAAAGTTCTTCTGAGTTTATTGGTTTAGAAAGATATTGGAAGGCACCAGCGTGAACAGCTTTTACTGCTCCTTCAATACTAGAGAAACCTGTGAGGATCACTATTACTGCTAACGGTTGCTTTCTTTTTATCATTTTCATTAACTCAAACCCACCGATTCGTGGCATAGCCATATCTATCAGAAAAAGGTCAAATACATCATAATCCATTTTATCAAGAGCATCTTGACCATCTACGGCCAATGTTACTTCATAGCCCTCTTCTTCAAGAAGCTCTTTACATAGTTCTCGAATTGTTTGTTCATCATCAACAATTAGTATATGTTTTTTCATAATTTATCCCTGCTGTTTATTACGTTCTTCTTGTATTAAATCCAATTGCTTCAATTTTTGAAATTTTATTAGAATTTCGTTAATTTTATTTATCGCCTCTGTCATTTGATTACCAGATTTTTCTAATTTATCATCATTATAATCGTGAGCGGCCTTTATTATTCTTCGAATTGAAAGTGAAACAATAGTAAGAGGGTTATTTAAATCGTGATCTAAATCGGAGATCATTGCCGATTCTTGTACAACCTCGCGATATTTTTCCAAAAGTTTTCTATTATTTATTAATTCTGTTTCTTTATCTGAAAGTTTCATTTGTTGATCATTCAGAGATTGCGTATTTCTTTGAGTAGAAGTAGTATATTGCTTCATGATAGTACTTATGTAGCTTGATATGAAAGCTATCCCACTGAAGAGACCAGTGTAAGAAATAAGGAAAATTGTTTGAGTGGGAATATCCGCTTCATACTCCATGCCATCGATTGGAGTTAGCCAACCAAAATTATACATTAAAATCAATATCAGTAAACACATACTTCCGATCATTGCTGCAAGCACTCCACCTGAATTCTCTATAGCAAGACTCGCAGTGATCACCGCTACCAGATATATCCACACAAAAGAACTGTCTAATCCACCAGTAAGATGGACAACAACAGTTGCAAAAACAATATCAAGTACAATCTGTAATGAGCTATAAAGAGCATTTGTTTTTATTATCTGGAGATAGAACAGAACATTAAGAATACAAATTCCAAGAAAGGTTGCTACAAATATTACAATTGGATAAGTTTGATTTATTTGAGTCACACGTAAAATTCCAATCGCGAATAAGATAAGAACTATAAACCAACGTACCTTAGACCACCATTTATAGGTTTCTACTTCATGACTTAAAAAAGTTTTCTCATTCATATTTACTCCAAATATTTTTATTCCGAAGCTGGTGGAATATTATCATTCCAATATAAGATTTCATTTACTAAAGTTGCATTATTATTATAGAGGTCAGCTAACTCAGCGGGGGTTAGAATACTATCGAACATTTTAACTTCATCAAGGGTTGCATCAATACAAGTAAATGCTCCGAACCACGAAGTGTTAGTTTCACGACCACCAATAAAAACACTATTTGTGGAATCGCGCCGAGACCATTTATCGATAATTTTACTAGCTGAGAATCCTTCATCATAAACTTGAATTGTTATCTCCGCTTCTGTTTCAGAATACGTACCGTCATAGGAACCAACAAGAAAATGCCATTCGTAAGGATCCATTTGCCAGCTTGATTTCGAGATCTGAACTTCTTCTACTGTTGATGCTGTTACAAC
>JABIME010000186.1 GCA_018654125.1 Candidatus Cloacimonadota bacterium | reverse complement strand
AGTTTGTTTTTGATGCGATATTATTTTCTCTAGAAAGCGAGATAAACCAATGGCTTTTGTTTGAATATTTGAGACTTCAAAGATTCTGTGGTTAATCCGCATTGGAATATTCTTCAGTATGAAATCTATAAGATTTATTAGAATCTTACCGGTTGCAATTGCATCGAATATTGCACGATGAGCATTGGATAGATCGATTTTAAAATACTCTGCAACGGTTCCTAATTTATGATTTAGTATAAACGGTAAATATATTCTAGCAAGGTCAAGTGTATCGAGAATTTGATTAGATACTTTAGGTAACTTTTTCTCTTTGAGCTTTGTATTTATAAACCCAATATCAAATGAAGTGTTATGACAAACCACAATATCATCTTCTATAAACTCGATAAGCGAAGTTAGAGCATTGATAAGATTTTCTCCTGAAGCCAATTGCTCTTCTGTGATGTTTGTGAGCCTTTTTATAAATTTTGGGACTTTTTTTTGTGGTTTTACAAAAATTGAGAAACGGTCTTTTTCTTTCCCTTTATCAAAACGAACTGCACCGATCTCAATTATCTCATTTTCCGTAAAATCAAAACCTGTAGTTTCAATATCAAGCGCAACAAAGCTAAATTGATCTTTCATGAACCTTCCTAATAAATTTTGTTATAGTTAATAATAAAATTATTTTCTAATTCCGTAACGCTGCATTTTTTTAATGAGGCCCTGCCTGCTTAAGCTTAAAGCTTTTGCTGCTTTTGTTTGATTATCATCATGTTCATCAAGAGCTTTCAAGATCATCTCTTTTTCTAGTTTCTCAACTGCATCTTTCATTGATCTGTTCTCTAATAAATGAACCGTTTCTGTATGTTGTTTGTAATGGAATATCTCTTCAGAAAGATCGGATGACTTTATTGAAGACTCAACTTCTGAGAGTGTAACAGCTCTTTCAATCTCATTTTCTAGCTGCCTTATATTGCCTGGCCAGATATAACTCATAAGATACTTCATAGCCTCTTCTGTAATTCCATTAACTTTTTTATCGATCTTCTGACAATATTTATCTAGAAAATGAACCGCTAATAATGGAATATCAGATTTTCTATCTTGCAAGGAGGGAACATCAACTTTAATCACATTGAGCCGGTAAAACAGGTCAAGCCTGAATTCACCGCTATCTACTTTCTCTTTTAAGGAAACATTTGTAGCGCAGATCACACGTACATCTACAGTATGGGTTTGCGTTGAGCCAACTCTTTTTATTTCTCCCTCTTGTAAAAATCTGAGAAGCTTCACTTGAGTAGAAAGGCTAATGTCTGCTATCTCGTCTAGGAAGAATGTTCCTCCATCTGCTACTTCAAAGAGTCCCTTTTTGTCGTGAGTTGCACCTGTAAATGATCCTTTTACATGACCGAATAGTTCACTTTCTAATAATGTTTCGGGTAGTGCCCCACAATATTGAGCTACGAATTTTTTATTTCTTCTGTTGCTATTATAATGAATAGCTCTGGCAATAAGCTCCTTACCTGTTCCGCTTGGTCCTTCCAATAGAACAGAAGTTGGAGTATTTTTAATTTTTTCTATCATTCGGAAGATCTCTTGAATCTTCTTACTCTTCCCTATAATGTTAGCAAAGGTACTTGTAGAAGCTAATTCCTCGCGAATACTTTCATGGGATCTTTGCAAGTTTTCATATGAAATGTTTTCTACAATTACAACTATCTGATTACAAAGTGCACTGATCAAATTAAACATTCTTTCAGTGAAATAGTGCGAGCCATGTTTTGTAAAAAGACATACGACGCCTTTTTTATCGTTTCTTACAATAAGCGGAAACAGAATTATGTTGTTGTACTCAGGTGCAAAATGCGGTTGCTTAAAGTTATGGCTAGATCCTTCCATAAATGCATCATCAACAAGTTTCATGAATTTAGGAAGATCATCATCACCTCCCGTTAATCCTTTTAAGATGACATATTCCCAAGAATCTTTTACCATTTTATTATTATAAAGTGTAAATACTCCACCTTCTGCATCAGCAAAATCTACTAACTTATCTAGTGCTGAATCTATGAGTACATCAAAATTTGTGATACCGTTCAATTCCTGAGTAATTTCATAAAATTTATTTAACATTGTCTCCTGAACTTTTGATTCTTTAAGTTCAACAGAATATTTTTTAGTAACTTTTTTTATAAGAATATCATTTCGTTCTAATATTTTTATGGCACCAAGCCCTTTTATTAAATCATTATTGTCATTTAATATTTGTAATGCCTGTTCCCAATCTTCTTCTTCTAATAGTAAGGAAGCAAAATCATAATTAGCTTTTGCCAGTTCTACATTGCTATTTGATTTTACAAAGAATTCTATTGCACTTCTTAGAAGATCCAAAGCCTTCTTTCTATCATCTGTTTCTAACAAAGAACAAAGATGAGAACATTTTCCTAAATAATAATCGTTCTCTATCTCTTCAGCAAGTTTTTGAGCAGAATCTAAATAGTAGTTAGCACTTTCATAATTTCTGGTTTCTATAAAGTATGAAGCCTGATTAAGTGCACCTTCTATCATTTTATCTTTAGCACTCAGGCTTTTGAAAAAATCATAACTTTCTACCAGGTATACATATGCTTCCTTAAATTTATGCAGGGATGTAAGAACACTGCCCATGTTTCCATAGAGTTCTGCTTTCATATAATCATCAGTAATTCCAGGAAGAAGTTCAATACTTTTTGAATAATATTCATGTGCTAGATTATACTCTCCACGTTTTTCATAAAGCTCACCAATGTTATTATAAGATTTTATCATTCCTTCAGAAAAATTTGAATCTTGAGATTTCTTGATTGCCTGTTCATAATAATCAATCGCTTTTTCAAAATTGCCAGATTTAAAGAAAAGAGCTCCAAGATTATTTAGCGCAGGGATCACGTTTTTGAACATATTATATTCAAGTGAAATCTCTAGTGAATTGTTAAATGCCTCTTCGGCTTTTGCATATTCTCCATTATCCATATAAGAAACACCTATATTCAAATAGATATTTGGTATTTGATCTCTATCATTTAATAGTAATTGAATATAAAGGGCTTCATTAAGGCACTTTAATGATTTTTTATACTCTCCTCTATCCTCATATAAACTTCCAAGATTACTTTGGGAAGTTGAAATTCCACTTAAATTATATCTCTCTTTTTCTGATTTTAAACTTTTCTGATATAATTTTTCAGCATTCTTCATCTCACCCTGAAACATTGAAAGAACACCAAGATTATTATAGATTGCAGCAAGACCCTCTATGTTATTAATTTTAAAATACAACTTTTCTGCTTCATTAAACTCATTTTCTGCTTTTTTCCAGTCATCTAAATGATATGCTATCTTACCTTTTAATTTTCTAAAATCAGCCTTCATCTTCAAACTAACATTCGAGTCTTTTATTTTATCCGCTATTTGAGGTGCTTGTTCTGCTAACTCTATTACCTCGTCCATGTTTTCCAGATCCAATAAAATATCTGATTTTAACAGGTTTGTTTTTAATATTAGTTCATTGTCATCAGGATCTGCTGTATATTTTTTTAGAACCTCTAAAGCAAAGGCAGATGAGTTCATTGTATAAAGAGCTTCCGCCAAGCCATATACAACTTCACCTAATGGAATTGATTTTTCCACTGCAAGTTTAAGTGCTTTTCTAAAATTCTCTGCAGCAATATCTAGTTTACCTAATATTCTATTTGCTCGTCCAAGATTTAATAAGATCTCAATACTCTTTACAGGATCTGAAATCTGCTTAATATACAATTTATAAATGTGTATCAATGACCTATAATCATTTAATTTTGAGAAAGATGAGATGCAACTTTCAAAATATTCTGAAGAAGTATCTCCAAGTAAGATACATATTTCATTTCCAAATTCCGGTTCAATAGATTCAACAATATTATGTGAAAATTCAGCACGTTCTTTTTGGGGAAGATCTTCAAAATACTTTTTTATAACAGATGTCTTTTTTAAATAATATTTACCGTCTAGTTCCATTATTAATCGGAGCTTGAGAAGTGCATTCAGATCTTTAGCTACAGCATTTAATTTACTCACACTTTTTATCTGATCTTCAGTAGCCTTAGTATCAAGCAGCAAAATCACAAATAAAAGCTTTCGTTGTTTTGCGTTAAGCTCGTTTATATGTTGAGTATATATCATCTCAAGATCTATCTTCTTCTTAAGAAAGGAATCAAAATCGAAGCTTTGGTTCTTGGAAAGCAAGTTGTTAATTATATAGTCAACGATAGATAGATTTCCACCCGAAATATTGTGAATTATCTCACTCTCTGAAATTTTTGAGCTTTCCTTTTTAGGAAGAACACTTTGCAAAATATCTACTATTTGCTCCTTCCCGGGAACTTCTATTGTTATTTTTTTTGAGAATGGGAAAGTATCTGTTCTGGTAAACATAATAAATTGAATATTGTGCTTAGTTGCATATTGAATTATATATTTAATAAAATCACGAGTATATTCATCCAGATAAAAATCCTCATACACTAGTATGTTTTTTGATTTTAGTAATTTCTTTTTATTAAGATGTTCTGTAAGAAAATAGAAGAGGTCATATTTGTTTTCAAAGTTGAATTTTTCAGATGCATCGATGATATTTATATATGCTTCATCATCAATACCGGTTATTAGCTGCAATACTTGCTTAAAATGATTATACTGGAACACACGCGGGAAATAGACATCAAACTGCAGATTCCCATCTTTCATTAGCTGGATGAGGTTTCTCAAAATGAAGGATTTACCAGATCCTGTGCCACCGATTATTTCGATTATTTTACTACCTTTTTTTGTTAGGATATTGGTAATTTTTGTACTAATTGTATTATTGTTTGTTACAAATTGTCCCATTACTTTTTCGAGCTTCTTATCCATAAAAACCTCTTTTAAATATTTTGAATCAAACTCAAAAAAGATTTTTAGCATTAATCTGTCAACAATGTTTTTGGTCGTGTAAAGTATATTTACAGTTACACGATTTATTGCAGGTGTTTTTATTTAATATTAATTTTAATAAGATTTTAACTTGATCAATTTCAATTGAACGCATGCAATTACGATATTTAAATGCACATTTACTTCCACCATGAAGAGAGCATGACTTGCTCTAAAAATGGTGTCTGTGTTTTATGATCTTCTAGAGTCTTCTATGATATTATTGAAAACTGATTTTTTTGATTTTAAGAACGATCTCTTTTCTAATCTTCTGTTCACTTCAATAAAAGAACTTTAAAAACTCTTTTCCCATGTACAAGATGAGCGTGTGTGCCTTCTACAATTTGCCCTTGCTCGTTCTTGCCATCCCAGATATATGAATGCGTTCCAGGTTCTAATTCAATGGATTTTACGATTGTTCTAATAATTTCATTACCTGGTCCTGTTATTGCCAATGTTATAACAGAATTTTCTGTTAAATTAAATGATATTCTCCACTCATCATTAGACATATAAGTTGCAGTTAAATTATAATTATCTAAGGCAGCAACATGTGTGAGTATAATTAGGAATAAACTAATAATTAATATTTTTTTCATTATTTTTCCCCTCTACAATCTACATGCAAATTTTGTACCAAAAAGAAAATTCAAAACTATTTATCAAATTCATTTTAAATCGAATGTAATCTGAAAATATCAACTAATATATTTAGTATTCTATTGGGTTGAATTTTTTAATATAATCTTTAATGTCTTCAAAATATCTACCGAAGAAACCTGTTTCATACAGTTGAAATGATCTAATGGGCAAACTTTAGAACCATGAAGAGAGCATGGCTGACATTTAAGATCAGCAGATAAAATTACTGCCTTTTTATTTAATGGAGCAAAACCTAGCTTTGGATGTGTTGCACCAAAAATAGCAATTTGAGGTTTTTGTAATGCTGCTGTAATGTGCATCGGTCCACTGTCATTTGAAATAACTACATTCATATTAGCAATTGCCGTTACAAGCTGTTGCAGATCTAGTTCACCGCAAATATCAACAATCTTTGTTTCAGTTAAATAATTTAATTTTTCTGTAAGACCTTTTTCTGCTTTTGAGCCGAATATTATAAACTTACAATTCCATTCAGCAGGAATCGAATCAATAGATTCAGCCAATTTTTCTACAGGAAATTGTTTTGTGCTATGAAGAGCTCCCGGAAAAATTCCAATATTTTTTTTATGACCTTCATTTTCCATTATATTTGGTAATT
>JABIME010000185.1 GCA_018654125.1 Candidatus Cloacimonadota bacterium | reverse complement strand
GTGAGTTAGATGAATTTATTAATGCATTAAAATTAGCATATAGGAATGAAAAAGTAGAAAATTAATAATGTGGATCATATCGCTTATAATTATAGTTATTTTTTTTATCTTATCCGCCTTTTTCTCAGGTATAGAAACAGGGTTAATCTCTCTTGATAGATTAAAACTGGAACAAGAAGCTAAAAGTAATAAAAAGAAGAAACAGATCCTCACTTTTTTGGAAAAACCAGACCGCATATTTGGTACAACTCTATTTGGAACAAACATCTCTGTCGTTATTGTGTCTTCACTCTCAATATTTCTTATTAATACATTAAATAAAAAATCTGAAATAAATATTTCTGAACATACAGCAACACTTATTATTGCAGGATTAGTGTTAATATTTGCAGAATTAATTCCTAAAGCATTATATAGAGATTACCCAAATAGATTGGTTACCAAAGGATTCACAATGCTCAAATTCTTTAGCGTTATTTTTACTCCTTTTGTTAAATTTGTTTCAATATTAAATAACTTTCTGGCTAAACTTTTTAAACTTCCAAAGCAAACAAGATACAATTTTGTATCTCGCGAAGATCTTTCATTTATGCTCTCTGAAGCTAAAGATGATGGCGTTCTACATGAAGATCAAATGGAGATGCTGGAAGATGCTTTAGAGTTTTCTGAATTGGATGCAGAAAATGTGATGATACATCGTACTGATATTGTTGCATTCCCATTAGATACATCTATAGAAGAAGTTATTTCTATTGCAAAAGAAAAGGGATTTACAAGATTTCCAGTTTATGAAAATGATCTTGATAACATCAAAGGAATTTTGATAATATATGATCTTCTTAAGCAGAAAGATCATCAAGGTCTTACAGTTTCAGATTTTATACGAAATGCCTTTTTTGCACCGGAAACTATGGATGTGAACAAGCTTCTTACTAAAATGCAGAAAGAAAAAGTAAGCATGGCAATTATCATGGATTCTTATGGTGGAACTGCCGGTGTTATTACAATTGAAGATATCTTAGAAGAAATCGTTGGTGAAATTGAAGATGAATATGACAATACCACTCAAGAGATTAGTAAGATATCAAGCGGATTATACCGTGTACAAAGTTATGCCGAAATCGATTTTTTAAACGATGAATACGAAATGGATCTGCCATTGGGTGATTATGAAACTATTGCTGGAATGATCATTGATAAACTCGAGAGAATTCCCAGAAGAGATACTAAATTGAAAATTGGAAATTGGAATATTACAATAATACAGGCAACAGATAAAAGAATTATTTCTGTAGAAATGAAGAGAATTGGTAGTTCTGATAATTAACAATAAAAAATAGAATATAGTGGAGTAAATTATGCAATTAGTAGAATGTGTTCCGAATTTCAGTGAAGGGAAAGATATGAAAATATTAGACGCCATTTCTGCATCAATAAGAGCAGTAAAAGGTGTTACATTGTTAGATGTTGATCCTGGTGAAACTACAAATCGTACTGTTTTTACAATGGTCGGAGAACCCGATAATGTTGTTGAAGCTGCCTTTCAGGCAATAAAAAAAGCCAGCCAAATTATAGATATGACAAAACATAAAGGTGCTCACGCCAGAATGGGCGCTACTGATGTATGCCCGTTTGTTCCAGTGGCAAATATGACAATGGATGATTGTGTAAAACTTGCTCATAAATTAGGAAAACGAGTTGGTGAAGAACTTAACATACCAATATATTTATATGAGTATGCTGCCACAAAACCGGAATGGAGAAATTTAGCAGAAGTTAGAAAAGGTGAATATGAAGCACTTCCTCAAAAAATGGAAGACCCAAATTGGAAACCGGATTATGGTCCTCAAAAATATAATGCAAAATCTGGTGCTACTGCAATTTCTGCTCGTGAATTCTTAATTGCTTATAATATAAATTTAAATACAAGAGATAAGAAAAAAGCTCATGATATTGCACTTGATATTCGTGAACGTGGTCGCTTCGCAAGAGATGAAAACAAGAAACTTATCAAAGATGAGAATGGTAAGAAAGTTAAGAAACCTGGTCTCTTTAAAGATTGCAAAGCAGTTGGTTGGTTTATTGACGATTTCAATCAAGCACAGATCAGCATAAACCTAACAAACTACAATGTGACTCCTGCACATATTGTACTAGATAAAGTTCGTGAACTGGCTTTAAAAAGGGGGTTACAGGTTACGGGAAGTGAGTTGGTAGGACTTCTTCCAAAAGCTGCAATTTTAGAATCAGGTAAATATTATTTAAATCAAATGGGTGAAAGTGCCGGTGTTCCAGAACGAATGATAATAGAAACAGCAGTTCAAAGTATGGGACTTAAAGATGTTGCAGAATTCAATATAGATAAAAAAGTTATTGAATATGCAATTTCAAAAGAGGATGATTTGGTTAACATGACTCTTACAGGTTTTTGTGATGAACTTTCTACCGATTCTCCTGCTCCTGGTGGTGGAAGCGTAGCAGCACTTTGCTCCGCTATGTCGGGTGCACTTAGTGCCATGGTTTCTAACCTTACATTTAGCAAAAAAGGTTATGAAAAAGTTTGGGAAGAAACAAAAGAACTTTCTGAAATTGGACAGAGCATAAAAGAGCGTTCACTAATTGCTATTGATACTGATACTCAGGCATTTTATGATATGATGGATGCTGCAAGATTACCTAAAAAAACTGACGAAGCTAAAAAAATAAGGGCTAATGCAATTCAAGAAGCAACAAAAAAAGCTATTTTGGTTCCATTGGAAACTTTGGAAATATCGTTGCAAGCAGCAGAGCTTGCAGCAAAAGTTGCTAAGATAGGGAACACTAATGCTTTATCTGATGCAGGAGTAGCAGCGATCACAGCAAATGCAGCTGCAAAAAGTGCATACCTGAATGTGAAGATAAATATGGGTAGTATCGATGATGAAACTTTCAAATTTGATATCCTCACAAAATCAGATGAGATATTAGAGAAAACTAATAATATAGCTTTGCAAGTAGAAAAAGAAATTCAAGGAAAAATTTAGACTAATTCTTCTAAATACACTGAGATATTTTTTCTCAGTGTATTTATTTTTTAAATAAAGGAAAATCATGAAATACAAGCATCTCTTTGGACCGGTTCCTTCCCGCAGATTGGGTATATCACTAGGTGTAGACCTTGTTCCTCATAAAGTATGCAGTTTAAATTGTGTTTATTGTGAAGTAGGAAAAACAACAAATCTTACTATTGAAAGACAAGAATATATTCCACTAAATGATATTTTAACAGAATTAAAAAACTATCTTGATGAGAAACCAGATCTCGATTACATTACTTTCTCCGGGGCTGGTGAACCACTTCTTCATAATGGTATCGGGAAAGTAATTAGCTTCATTAAAGATAATTATCCTCAG
>JABIME010000184.1 GCA_018654125.1 Candidatus Cloacimonadota bacterium | reverse complement strand
TTTCAACTCTTTTTCTTTCGGTTACTTCAACCTGCAATTCATTGTTAATCTCAGCTAATTCTCTGGTTCTATCATGGACTCTTCTTTCCAAACCAAAATAAGCTTTTTCCAATTTAGAATCTATCTCTTTTTTCTCGAAAAATACTCCTAAGATTTCGGAGGATATTTTCAGAAGAGAAAGTTCTTCTTCTTTCCACTCTTCTGCTTTAGTAACGTTATCAAACCCTAAAAAGCCAATCAAACTACTGGCTGAGATCAATGGTAAAACAAGTAGCGATTTTACGCTGAGTTCCTGTAACATTTTCTTTTCATTTTGAGCTTCATCCGGCATTTTGGAAATATCAGAAATGTGAATAATCTCATCATTTTCTAATTTACTCATCCACCAAGGTAATGAACTTATGGGGATATCTTGAAAATTGCTTATCTGAGGTTCAATACTAGCATCACACCACTCATGTGTATTATCAAGGGTATCATTGTTTTCATCTAATATAAACAGGTAGGAACGACTTGCTCCACATACTTCACCGATCTCTTTGAGTGTTTCATCTATAGAACTATCAAAATCTGTAACATTAATAAATCTAGAAGAGATCTTTGAGATAACTTTTTCTATATGCAATCTCTTTATTAATCTCTTCTCTGCTGACATCCTATCGAGAATTTCAGTCTGCAGTTCCTCATTATTATTTTGTTTGTTTTTGTAGCGTTTAAAAATTATTAAAGAAAAACCTGTAACCAAGAAAAGACTGGCGAGAAGCAATAATGAGAATAATTTCCTTTTCTCTGCCTGAAGCTCCATTATCTGATTATTTTTCTCTAATCGTACAATATCATGTTCACGTTGCCCCATTTCAAACTTGGCTTGCATGCTGGTTATTTTATTCGTCATTTCTTCACTAAAGATTTCATCTTTAATTACTGAGTGAAGTCTGAAATATCGAAGAGATTCATTTATGTCATTATTAGCTTTATAGTAATCTGAAAGGGTAAGGTACCCTCTCATTATTAAGTGTTGTGCTTCAATTTCAGAGGCAAATTTAAGCCCTTGACTTATATTTGCATAGGCTTCCGGCATATTTTTCATTGAAATTTGCAATTTGCCAATATTGATAAATGTTTCAGAAATACCATACTTATTTCCGGTTTCTAAAATAAGATCAAGTGATCTTTGGAAATAAGCCAGAGCATTTTCATATTCACTTAATTTCTCATGAACAATTCCCAAATTATTCAAAACTGAAGAAATTCCCTTTATGTTTCCTAAATCTTGCTCAATTTCTAGACATTGTTTATAATATTTTAATGATTCAGAGTAATCTCCGCGGTCTGCAAATGTTATACCGATATTGTTCAGAGCAATCGATATAGCTTTCTTGTTACCGCTGTCTTTTTCAATTGCAAGTGCCCTCTGAAAATATTCTAAAGCCTTATCGAAGTTACCTAGCGAATGATATAGATTTCCTAAGTTATTAAGTCCCAAAGAAATACCATGCTGATCATTTATCTCATTACTTATCTTTAAAGAAATTAGATAGAAGTCTAAAGCTTTATCATAATTCCCAAGCTTCTCGTGATCTAACCCGATGTTGTTATTAACATTCAAAATTCCCGTTTTATCTGCTAATTGTTGGTATATCTCAAGAGCTCCTGTATGAAATTCAACGGCCTTTTTAAAATTGCTGAGATGATAATATGCTGAACCTAAATTTGAAAGTGATCCAGCGATATCTTTCCTTATGCCAGATTCATTAGAAAGTTGAAGTGCTGTTTGTGCATAGTCTATACTTTTACGTGCAGAAATTTCCTGATAAGCTTGTGAAAGTTCATTTAAGATTCCAACTTTCTCATCCGGAGAAGCTGTTTTTAGATAAACTTCTAAGCTGTCTATATGTGTGCTGGCTAATAACAAGCTAAACACGCATATTAAAACTATAAAAATCAGAAAATAACGCATACAATACCTTTTATATATAATATGTAGTTAAATAAATATAATAATGAATTTATGCAAGTATTTTATTTACTTGTATGCTTGTTAGTAATAAAAAAAGGGGTGAATAAATCCACCCCAATATTTTCTATTAGCTATTTAGCCATCTTTTTCAATTTTGTAATTCGCTTCTTTTGAACACTAGCTTGTTTAGGTGCATCAAAATGCATATTCTCAACTGTGTATAAAAAATCAAGGAGCTCTTGATTTGATAAATTCCTAACTTTTGTTTTCTTAGCTAACAATTTTTCAGCTTTTTTATTCCAGAATGAGGCTTTAGCTTCTTGAACAGATAGTAATCCTGCCTTTTTAAATGTCTTTAAAAGTTCATTATGGATAGTTGAATTTTTAGGATTCTTAAAGTGTGAGATTCTACCATCATCAGCAATTGAAGTTGATTCCAATTCTAAATATGATGCTTTTGGTAGAAGTAAATGTGAAGAATCTGCATCATCAATATGCGTATTAACAGATACTATGAAATTACTATTTTTTATGTGTTTCTTTTGCTCTTCACATGGTAATTCACCATAGAAGAGAACAAAATTATAAGTAGCAGGTACTCCAGCTTCTATTCCAATTTTCTTAAAACCTCGGAAGTTATTGAATTTTGAAGTTGGAAGTACACCAGACCCTTCTTCAAAATTACATACGAGTGATGAAATAGTCCAGATATTCCAAATTGCTTCCTCCGAAATCAGATCACGATTATAAATAAATATTGTTTTTTCTGGAAGATCTAATTTTAATGGGTCAATGTTGTGTTCTATATCATCAACATCATCCATCTCCTCTTTAATTAGCTCAATATTGTATTGTAGTAATCTTTCCAAAGTTTTAACTATCGGCTCATCATTATGAAGCTCATCAGCAAAATCATTGAAATCACCAGTTTCTTTTGTTATCAAAATCATCTTTGCACCATTTCTCTGTAATCTGCGAGCAATAGTTTTGTGTACCTTACTTATTTTGCCTACAATAACAATGCATTCGGCTTGTTCCAGATCATCATAAGTTTTTGTAAGATTTGTATCAGCAAGCTTATCTACAAAACTATCGTATATAGAAAGAGATGATACTTTTGAACCGATTTTATTTGCGACATGTTGAATTAACAGTGTCTCTTCAATTGATGAAGTGGGGGAGATGTACACCATTTTAGACTCAGCACTTTCTAATCTTTCTAGAATCATTTCTGCTGCTTCATCATTGTTTGAAATAGGTGACCATTGGTCATTATTCCTTTGGAATGGATGAGTGACCCTATCTTCATCTTCAAATATCTGCCAACCGAATTTTCCATCAAAACACAGATCTCTCTGATTGAAAGTGTTATTATCAGCAGGTTCAACTATAGTTATATCATTATTTTGAACACTAACTTCAATATTGCATCCCGTTCCACAAAGACCACAATTCTGAATAGTTTTTTCACTTAGATGAGGATTGAGTTTAGTATTTGTATTTTTTGGAAGCAAAGCGCCAACTGGGCATACTTCTATACACTTACCACAAATTTCGCAATTTGTTTTAGATAGACTTTCACCAAATTCTGGAGCAACATAAGTTGTAAACCCTCTATATATATAACCCAAAACACCAGGTCCTTGTACTTCAGCACAAATCCTTACGCATCTTCCGCAATTAATACACTTATTTGCATCACGACGTATGAACGGATGGCTATCATCAATTGGATGTTTGTTTTTATCACCCATGAAGAGATCAACATTAATATTATATTCAGTTGCATAACTTCT
>JABIME010000183.1 GCA_018654125.1 Candidatus Cloacimonadota bacterium | reverse complement strand
ATCTATGGTATATCCTGCTTCTAATAAGCTAATTATCTCTTCAACTCCTTCTATGCCTAATTGATTTAAAAAGTTCAGAAGAATCTGCAAGCTTAATTCTTCGGTTGCAGTATCAGATAATTTGAATAGATACATAGTGCTCTTATATACACTTTCGGAAGCTGCTATTGGGCTTGATACGGTAGCCGATATCTGCCATGCATAAGTTTTGTTATATTCAAATTCAGGTGCGCTTGGCGGATAAGAATAACTGGTCCCAATAATATTATTTTCAACATAGTGCGGATCTAACATCTCTATGTCTTCAACTGTTTCATAAATTCCATCTAACTCATATATCTTAATTTTGTAATTATCTAAATTAGAAAACCATATGAAATTTGGATATTGCTCTGAAATATTGGAAACACCTAACCCAATAGGATTTCCAGGTGTGATTAGTGAAATTGAAATGGGTGAACGGATAACAATTACAGCTGTAACTAAATTAGAAAGTAAATATGCAGTATCACCTTCATGACCATCTTCATAAATACCGATCTCAAAAATATAATTTCCATCCGGCATTCTGCCTGTATCAATGATAAGATCTTCAATAGTATCTAGAAAATCATCAAAAGATTGTATTACCGAAAAGCCTTCTGGTGATGAGTTAATAATATCTACACTACTCATATTTAATGGGAATGAACCTTGTGTATTTGGCGTTAGAGTAATCTCAGCGAGTTCACCTTCCCACATCATCTTACAATAAAGTACAGCTTCAGTTGCAGAAAAACCACCTATTGATAGATTAAAAATATTTGGTTGTAATTCAGGTTCATCCGGATTAAAATTTGCTGGATATAATACATTGTATGTTTCATGTAATGGTGAGACGTTTAAAGTGAAATCATATTGTGCAAAAAGGCCAATAGTAAGTGCTAAAATTAAAACTACTAAGATTTTTTTCATTTTTCCTCCGATACAAAAAATTAACGATTTAATGATAGTTCGATTATTTTAATTAGTAGATCTCTAAAGCTTAACCCAGATTCTTTGGCTGACATTGGTGTTAAACTTAAAGGCGTCATTCCGGGTAATGTATTAACTTCTAAAAAGTAGAAATCCTTTCCATCATACCTAAAATCAACTCTCCCATAAACTTCACATCCAAAAAGATTAAAAACATCCAATGCCTGTTTCTTTAGGGATGTCTTCTCTTCGTATGTAAGTTTGGCAGGAACTTTATAGATTGTTTTACCTTTTGTGTATTTATTTTTATAATCATACCAGCCATTATTTGGAATTATCTCAACAACCGGTAATGCTTCATTTCCCAATATTGTTACGGTTAACTCTCTCCCATCGATATATTGTTCAACTATTGCTTTCTCACTAAACTTAAGAGCATGTTCTACAGATTCAGCTAATTCATCTTCCTTATTAATAATACTTATACCAACAGATGAGCCTGAATCATTTGGTTTTATAACCATAGGGAAACCAATGTATTTAATAATGGAATTATAGTCATATTCGTAATCTTTATAAATTAGTCTGCGTTTTGGAAGTTTTATCTTTATATAGTTGGCAATTATACCTGAAATATATTTATCCATAGAAATTGCACTAGCACGTTGTGCAGAACCTGTAAAAGGAATATTCTCTAAAGCTAGAAGTGATTGAATACGGCCATCTTCACCTTCTGCACCATGTAATCCATTAAATACAATATCGGGTTTAATTTCTTTAATTTTATTTATCATTTCAGAATAAGAGTTAAAATCTGCAGGATCAATTATCGTTGGATTACATTCTTCATTAGAAAGAGCATTCTTAATTTCTGCAGAACTAGTTCTAGAAACTTCTGTCTCTTCCGAATATCCACCAGATAATATAATTATGTTTATATATTTATTCATATATGTTTTATCTTTTTCAGAATGAAATGTGTCAAGAATAATAAGATTTAGATTTTAATAGATTTAATATCATTTAAAAAATTTGGATAAGATTTTTCTACTGAGGATGAGTTTGTAATTGTAATCTGCGGGAAAATAAGTTTTAAGATGTGAAAAGCCATTACTAATCTATGATCATGATATGAATTCAGCGTTACACTTCCTGGTATACTATTTAATGGCATAACGGTTAAAGTACCGTTTTCATAAGAAACATTTGCACCTATACGTAATAATTCTACTTCCAATGCTTCAATTCTATTTGATTCTTTATATTTTAAATGTTCAATATTTGTTATTTTAGTTTTAGAATCAGCAAACAATGCAAGTATAACTAGTGTAGGTACTTGATCAGGCATATTTCTCATGTTAATTGTAATGCCTTTAATTTCATTTCTAATAACTTCAATTTTATTTTTCGATATTTCTATCCTTGCACCTATTTTTTTTAACAAAGTTAAAAAATTGTAATCTGGCTGTAATGAAGTCTGCTGAATTGTATTTGTAGAAACCGCACTTTTACTTAATGCTCCTAAAGCCCAAAAATAGCAAGATGATGAGAAATCAGGTTCAATGTTGTATTCACTTAGATCATTGTATTCTTGCCCCGCTTGAATAAATATCCTGCTGCCATCAAAATCTACAATTACACCAAAATCCTGCATAATTTTAATCGTCATATCAATATATGTTCTGGAAACAATATCGCCTTCTAAAAATAATTCAAGATCATTTTTATATGATGGAGCAATTAATAGTAATGAACTAATGAACTGACTTGAAATATCCGCAGGCAGATCGTAAACACCACCATTAAGATATGTGCCATTTACTTTGAGTGTATCATTCTGCTTAACAATTGAAGAACCCATTTTTTCAAGAATATCTAGTAATGGCTCAATTGGTCTGGATATCAATTGCTCAGTTGCCTTAATAGAATACTTAGATCTTTGAATTGAAGCTGTTCTAGCAATAAGGAATCTATAAGCAGTTCCAGAATCATTGATATGCAATTCACCATTTCTTTTCATTTTCTTTTGTGGGGTCAGTATCCAATGATCTTTAAGTTTCTCTAGTTTTAAACCTGTCTTATGTAAATTGTCTGTCATGGTTGTAATATCTGAACAATTTGAAGGATTATATATTTTTATAGGTTCATTTAAATATGATGCAATTATGAGTACTCGATTTAAAATTGATTTCGAGCCCTCTACTGAAATATGACCTGAAACGTCTAAATAATTTCTCATTTTACCTCAAATATGGTGAAACATTACTGAACATGATATTATACGTCAATAAACTATTTTTATTTTGACAACAAAAGTACAAGTTCATTTATTCCCCTATTAAGTAAGCGAGGTTTGTAATGTCTGGTATTATAAATATAGAAAACATGAAGAAGGAATACAGGATGGGGAAAATAACCGTTCCTGCATTAAATGGTGTGGATATTTCTATAAATGAAGGTGAATTTGTTGCAATAATGGGTCCATCTGGTTCTGGAAAGTCTACATTAATGCACATTATTGGCTGTTTAGACAAACCAACTGATGGAAATTACACTCTTAATGAAGAGATTGTGAGTGAAATTAGGAAGGGCAAATTAGCTCTTATTAGGAACAAACAGATAGGCTTTGTGTTCCAAACATTTAATCTTCTTCCCCACCTTAATATTCTTAAAAATGTAGAGTTGCCTCTTATGTATGCTGGTTTTAATAAGAAAAAAAGAACAAGTACTGCAAAGAAAGTTTTAAATGAAGTTGGCTTAGGT
>JABIME010000182.1 GCA_018654125.1 Candidatus Cloacimonadota bacterium | reverse complement strand
TTTAATAACAGATGATGAAAAGAAGAACCTTTGCATCCGCAAAGGAACACTGTTGCCAGAAGAAATTGAGAAAATGCGAGAGCATGTACTTGTTTCTCACGAGATGCTATCGGAACTTACATATCCAAAAAAATATAAAAACCTGCCAGAATACGCTGCGGCTCATCATGAAAAACTTAATGGAAAGGGTTATCCATTTAATAAAACAGGAGATGAACTTTCACTACAATCTCGCATTATTGCAATTGCAGATCTCTACGAAGCCCTAACAGCTTCAGATAGACCTTATAAAAAAGGTAAAACATTAACAGAAACTTTACGAATATTGGCATTTATGGTTAAAGATGGTGAGATAGATAAAGATTTAGTTGAGTTATTAATGGATTCTAAATTGTATCTTAAATATGCTGAAGATTTTTTGAAACCTGAACAAATAGATAATGTAGATATTAATGCGATAAAGGGAATGTATAATAAATAATGTTTATTGAGCTTAATAAAAATCACACTAAGGGTCTGGCCAAACTACATCAAAAGAAATATAGACTTCTAAATAATAAAACAATTGTTGAAGGTGCACGCCTAATTGAGCAATTGCATAGTTACGGCATTAAATTTGATGAATTGATCATTTCAGATAAATGTGAAATTGATATCTCACATTATTCTACAAAAAAAATACATTCAGCTACCGAAGATCAAATGAAGAAGATCACAAATACTAAAACACCTCAGAATATTGCAGCAGTTATTAACACAGATTTAATTCCAGTAACTGAAACAAAATTACTGCTTTACTTAGATGGGATCAGTGATCCTGGGAACTTGGGAACGATCTTCCGCACAGCTACAGCGGCAGGAGTTTCCGGTATTATATTATCACCCGACTGTTGCGAGATCTATAACCCAAAAGTTATTCGATCATCACTTGGGTCAGTATTCTTTTTACCTTCGGAAACTCGTGAGCATAGCTGGTTAAAAAGTTTAGACATAACAATAATTGCAACAACATTACAAGACGCTACAAATCTTTTTGAACTTAAAAAGCCAACCAGTGCTATGCTCGTTATCGGTTCAGAAGCATTTGGAGTTAGCGACGAAATTTTACAAATTGCAGATCATAAAGTAAAAATTCCAATTCCGGGAAATATTGAATCGATGAATGCCGCTGTTGCAGCTGGTATAGCTATATATCATTTAATAGATAAATAAGTTATGAGCATTACAACAAAAGAACTCACAGATAAAAAAATATGGTTAGCACCACTCGCTGGAATTACCGATAACCCATACAGAGCCATCTGCAAAGAGTGCGGAGCTGATGTTGTAGTTAGCGAAATGGTAAGTGTAGACGGTTTACTTTATAACCAGGACCGTAGCTTGGAATATGCAGAATTTGAAGAAGCACAACGCCCTTTTGGAATACAATTATTTGGCTCTGACCCCCAAATATTTAAAAAAGCACTGGATATTGCCTTAACCAAAAACCCAGATTTTATAGACATAAATATGGGTTGCCCTGTAAAAAAAGTTACTAAACGCGGTGCTGGATCTGCCTTAATGAAAACACCCGATATTGCCGCAAGTATCGTAAAAGAAACCAAGAAAATTTTAGAACCACTCAAAATTCCATTATCAGTAAAATTTAGGGCAGGCTGGAATATGTTTAATATTAACTCACTTGAATTTGGTAAACAAATGAGAGATGCAGGAGCAGATATCATCTGTCTTCATCCCCGTACACGTGAACAAATGTTTTCTGGCAAAAGTGATTGGAAACTGATTACAGAATTAAAAGAGGCAATAGATGTTCCCGTAATTGGAAACGGTGATATATTAGCAATTGAAGATGTGATAGCCATGTACCAGCAAACCGGATGCGACTCTGTGATGATAGGCAGAAGTGTTATGGGCAAGCCGTGGCTATTTAGGCAAATTCAAAACTATTTAATAAATGGAAAGATCAAGCAGATAACTACAGAAGAAAAACTGAAGATAATTAGAAGACACATGGAACTTATGATCTTCCATAAAGGAGAAAAACAAGCAGTTTATGAGATGCGAACTCATTTTTCTCATTACACCAAAGGCCTAAGAGGTGGAGCACAAATTAGAAACAGAATAAACAAATTATTTGATGTTGAAACAATCCTATCGCTT
>JABIME010000181.1 GCA_018654125.1 Candidatus Cloacimonadota bacterium | reverse complement strand
CTCTGATACTACACCATTAATGATCCAGTTGAAGTCAAGTGTTGCTCCCAATTCTGGAAGTGTTTGCCATGCTGCACTGAAATACATCCAAGCGCCTTTGTCTGGTACCATTGGACCTGCATCAACTGCTGCAGGATGATCACTAGTTGCTTGAATATCATAACCTATCCAATACTCATTTCCTGATACAAGTGGTACAGGTGTACTTAATAGATGGTTTGTGAATTCACCCATTAATACTGAACCTGTTATCTCTTCATCATAAACAAGTGTTCCAGGATCGCCGTAACTTCCACCTTCATATACTTGAATTGCTACATAACTGAAATCAAGTGAATGAAGAAGTACATTAACGCCTGTAAGTTCAAAACTACCATAATAAGCTGCTAATTCATCAGCTGTGAAACGAGCTGCACAAATAAAGTCTGCTGCTGCTCCAGTTCCGATTCCATTAGCATCGTATCCTGTATGGTGCTGAATCCTTTCCCCTCCACCTGGAAGTTCCCAAGTAATAAGTACATCGTTGTAATCTTCTACAATAGCAACAGGATATATTGGAGGATCGAATGATGTTACTGGATAATAATAGAATGGTACATCAATAACATCTGACTCATCACCACCATATACTGCAGAAACACCTGCCATATATGCTTGGTTTCCAACAAGCTCTTGATAAGTATATTCAGTTACATCTTCACCAACAGTGGCATCAAGTATACCATCAAGGTATACATTGAATCCAGTAACATCTTCTAATACTTCACTAACTACAACATCATCTACGTAGAACATTGGAACATCTGTTGGCATAGTTGAATGTGCACCACCAAAGATGTTCACTCCACCTAATTGGTTAACTTGAACATTACCAAATGTTCCAAGTGACCATTGCCAATCAATCATCCACTGCCCATCATGATAGTAAGAAGCAAGGTCGTTGTCCATATCTACAACAACACTACAGTCCATCCATGCATCATGATCATAATCGAATGTAAGATTTCCTTCTTCTCCACAATCAGCTGAAACTGTTCCATCAGTGTGGAAGTAAATCTGGAATCCCCAAAATTCACCAGGAATAGTTGTTTGCTGTAAGTTATAATAACCAGCATAACCTGTTGGAACATACATCTTAAGGTCTACAACAACTTTTCCTACTTGATAATCTTCCATAATTAGTATAAGGTCATTATTTAATTCAACAAGAATTGAATTATCAGGACTATTTGATTGTACATCTGTTACGAGAGCATCTTCTGCTCCACCAGGTGTACCAGACCAAGTTGTCCAATCATCACCAACTTCTGCAATGTAATCACCAACTGTATAACTATCAAAGTTATCATCAATTACTGCTACAACTGGTGGGAACCATGAAACTGTTCCAGTTTGAGGATCTACAGCTACGTTTGTTGGAGGATCAAAAACACCACCGCCACCTTCTACAAAGTGGATGAATTGAGCACTGGCTCCAGTAAGAATTGTATTAACTAGTGTATTATTTCTACTTATTTCATAAACACCGTTTGCATCAGTAACAAGAATATTCCCATTAGGAAGTTCGTAAACACCACGCAAACCAGTTACTACATCATATAAGCCAACAAAAGCTCCGTCACTTGTATACTCGTAGCAACCACTAGGAGTACTAAATCCAGCAACTAACAAATTACCATTTGCTGCTAATGCTATCTGCTGAGGGAAATTTATCCCTGTAACAAGATCCCCAATGTAAGAACCAGTGTTGTCGTATTGATGAGCAGCATCACTAGAACTCGCAGTAATAAGATAGTCATCTTGTGCTTCTCTGTATAGAATACAGAAAGGACCATCCATTAATGATGAATTTGGTGCAATGAAGTTCCCAATATAATTTCCTGCAGTGTCAAACTCAGCAATTGCATCAGAATTAGATCCCGAAGCAGTAGTAACCAAAATGTTACCATCAGCTTTCAAACCCCAACCTCGAACATTATCCAGGATAGCATTATTTGGTCCACCTGCAGGTGCAAAATAGCTCATATAATTTCCGTCCAGATCATATTGAATCAAACCATCTTCTATCTGATCAGAAACTAAGATGCTATTTCCATTTGGATGCAATGCAGCTTCCTTTGGAGAAGAGAGGTTGGTTTCATCACTTGGAATAAAATCAGCATCGTACAATGCTCCAGTTATTGGATCGAAAGCCATAACACGATCAGCACTCCAATCCGGTATCAATAGTAAGCCATCTTCAGGGATATCTCGTGAAGTTCGTTGACCTGTAATTCTATTATGAGAATTTACCTCAATTCCATTCTCTTCTTTATATTCGGTAATTTCAATAGAAAATAATGAAGTTAAAAGTAATAAAATGATTGTAAAAAAAGTAATTTTTTTCATTTGTGTCCTCCTTACCTGCTTTAGTCATAGATAAATATTTCTTTTATTATTTTTGTGTCAATTATTTCTATTGTTGATAACTGGAGTATGTAATTTATTACTAGATAATAAAAAAGACCATAAATAATATATGGTCTTTTATAATATGTTTAATGAACTTAAATTACTTTCTTCTTTCACTTTTCTTACGACGTTCTGTATTACCCAGCTTCCATAATGCTGAATCCATCACACCTTTTTTGCGTCTGTCTTTTAGTCTAAATGAATGTCCCCTATTATAGGAATTGTTTTGTTTTTCCTGGATCTGAGCCATAATTTTCATTTCAATATTCACAGAAGTTCCAACCTCTACTGAATTGAAAAGTAAAATTACATCATCGTTCTTCATTCTGATGCAGCCATGTGAAGCCGGAGTTCCAATATTTTCTTCTGCTGGAGTTCCATGAATCCAGATTCCTCTATTAAAAGAATCTATTTCACCACCTTTATTAATACCATTCTCCAATCCATCTAATTTTAAAATTCGGGTTGTTATCAAATCAGTAGAAAGAGCCTCTTTATTATTTATAGTTGCTTTTTCATCAATAAACTTACCATCTTTATATATTGAATTATGGGGAACATGATCACCAATTTTTTCTTTAACAATATGATTTCCCAGAGGTGTCATGTTACTTTCCATTTTATTTCCAATTCCAAACTTCGAAGTTGATATTGGATATTCGGCAACCTTGTAATTATCCTGTATCAACAATAATTTTTGTTCTTTAATACTTATTAAGATCATTTTATCAAATTTTATCATACTATCTGTTCCCCTTTATTTTATAATAACTCTTTTATCTTTCTTTTTGTTTCGGTAGCATTTGTAAATAATATTCCGGTTATTCCCATTCTTTTAGCACCACTAATATTTTCTTGTTTATCATCAATAAATAAGCATTCTTCAGGCTTAAGATTAAACATATTTAATGCTCTTTCATAAATCTCTTTCTGCGGTTTTACAGAATCCAATTCATAAGATAACATTAAGTTATCCTCAAAAAAATGCAGTGCCGGAAATTGCTCCCAAATACTATTAAAGTGGATTTCATCGGTATTAGAAAGAACATAAATATTATAATCCTTTTTAAGCTCTTTTGCAAAATCAACAAGTTCAGTAAGCTCTGTAAAAACACTGCACCAAATTTTTTCAAATTCTTCTATATTATGCTCAAATTTATAAATATCTTTTAGTTTCTGGTAAAATTCCTGTCTCGAAAGTTTTCCTGCTTCAAATTCCAAAACCGGAATTGTAGATTCCATTAATGTTTCAAGTTTTGGTTCATAATCTAACTCTTTATAAAAAACATCAAAATCATAATCTACCAACACCTTACCCAGATCAAATATGATATTTTTCATTATTTCTCCAAGATCATGGTAACCGGACCATCATTTAATAATGAAATATTCATATGCTCTCCGAATTTTCCAAGTTTAGGAATTATGCCGTTTTGCTTTAATGCCTCTGCAAATTCAAGATACATATTTTCTGCTTTATCTGGTCTTGCAGCTTCTAAAAAATCGGGACGTCGACCTTTCTTACAGCTTCCATAAAGTGTGAATTGAGAAACTAGTAATAGCTCTCCACTTACATCCTTTAGAGATAGATTCATCTTATTCTCTTTATCTTCAAAGATTCTTAGTTCAACCGCTTTCTTTGCCAACCATTCAATTTGGGTTCCATCATCTTCTGCAGATATTCCAACAAATATCAGCAGCCCGTTCCCAATATTAGAGATAATTTTTCCTTCTACCTCTACACTCGCATGTTTTACACGTTGAATTACCAGTTTCATTTACTAATCCGCATAGTTTATTGGGAACATAATTCGCTCGATCGTTTCGATAATTATGTGAAGAACTGCTATATGTATTTCTTGGATACGATCTGTCGTATTGCCGGGTGCAATTAATTGAAGATCACATTTATTATTGAGAGCACCACCATTTTTTCCTAAAAGTCCAAAAGTTATCATTTCATGTTCGGCAGCTCTAGAAACTGCATTAATAATATTCTGAGAATTGCCACTTGTAGAAATCGCAATGAGTATATCACCTTTAGTTCCGTAAGCTTCTACTCCTCTAACAAAAACTTCTTCATAACCATAATCATTTGCAACACAAGTTATGTGAGAAGGGTCTGTTAATGAAATAGCCGGAAGTGCTCGACGTTCTTTGCGGAACTTCCCAGTTAATTCTTCGGCAAAATGCATTGCATCTGTAGAACTTCCACCATTGCCACAAATTAACACTTTTTTACCATTGTTAAATCCATTTGCAATTGTGGTTGCAATTTCATTTATAATTTCAACATTTATGTTATTATTAGCAAAATCAGTAAAATTATCTACTGCTTCTTTCAATGATATTTCAATATGCTTTTTCATTTTTTTCTTCCTCTTTTACTTCTGCTGAAAGATTTTGAATTCTCTATCTTCAACGTCAACAGGATTTTTTATTTCTTTCTAAAAAAAATAAAATCTAAAACTCTGCTTTAACTTCCATGCTAAGTTTATGAACCTGTTTTTCTTGGGGATAACTATTGCCAGAGTATTGTAAATTAAGCGAGGTATAACTACTCATACGGTAATCCATTGTAATATCCCATTTAAAAATATTTCCTTCTTTTTTATCTGCCAAGAAACTTAAGAATCCTGATCCTTCCCTATCGTTCCGTTTGTAACTTGCTTTAACAAAAAACCTGTATTTCCGTTTATAGAAATATGATACAGATTCTTCAAATTGAAAAGCTTTAATTGTATAAGAATTGTTATTTGCTTCATCATTTCCATTCTCTAAAGAGTAGGAAGCTGAAGTTCTAAAGGTAAGATCCGATGAGATTTTATAATGAATATCCACCTCAAATTGGTCTAACCTCATCTGAGAATCATAACGTGTATCATCTTCTTTTAAATGGTCGTAATGTAATTCTAGATTTGTATTCGTAAATGTTAATATTCGCAATTCTGCATCCCAATTTTTCAAGTTCTTCTTGGAAGTCTCTTCGTTATATCTACTATCAAGAGTTTCCTCTAATTTATAACCTAGTTTTGATGTTAGCTTTCTTTCTAATATATCTAACCATAAGGTCTGATTTATTATTCTTCTGCCAAATATTGTTGTTTCCGAATTCATGAGGACATCTGGTTTTAGGAAGTAAACTGATTTCTTATCATCTTCTCGGGAGTTCTCTGTGATCATCACATAAGTTTCCGATTGAAACTTTTTTAGGAATGACTTTGTTATCATTTTGGGTGTTAGGTGTAATGAAATACTGCTATTTACTTCTACGGACATCTCAGGATTTTCATAATCAATATCAACGATCTCCCAATCATAATCTCCTTGAAATACTCCCACAAAAAGTGTATCAACATCATATGAACCCATGTATTCACCTACATATTGAAACTCTTTAATTTTTGGGAAAAACTCGATGTTCCTAAGTGAGTAATTGGAATTAATATTCACCAATTCTTTTAAGAATACATTTCTAGCAGAAATATCAGCCATATCAAATTCATTTCTTTCACTTAACTTATTATTATCTACTTGTCTGTGAGTAAGTGCAATATTCATTCTATGTTTAGCAGTATTCAAAAAAGTTTCGATCCCATATGTGTAGGATGTTTCATCATGTTCGATCAGGTGATTTTGATCAGTATCTAATTTTTGCAGATCATTCTTTATCTCGCCGAATATTCTTGAAGTTAACCATTTTAGATTCGCAGTCTCGATCTGCAATTTCCAATTTTTATTTCTTTCAGAGAAAATACTATTCTCAGCAATCTCATATTCATAATTTCTAATATAATGATCTAAGCCCAAAGCAAATTTATTAAAGCTATACTTACCTCTTATATCGTTTTGCTCAATTTTAGAATCAACAATTTGCTGATCTTCTGCAGTTTGCTTAACTAAAAGATAACGATGATAAATTTCTGGTAAAATCTTAATCTGTTTTATATTAGACGTTAAAGAAACATATTGCTGATCTGCAAAATTAGATATCTGCTTTTGTTTTAAAATCACAAATGGAGAATAGATATCCATAATATTCATGCTTAATTCTGCAGAATATTCTTGGCTGCTCAGTGTATCAGGTAACTGTTTAAATTCAAAAGCATCAGCAGCATTTTGTAGTTGTGCAAATGTAGAAAGATTCCCACCTAACTTTTCATACACAAGTTTCAGATCAGGATCTATCTTATCGAGATCTGGGAATAAATTTATACTAAATCTTGAAGCGAAATCATTATTATCATTATCATCAACTTCTGAAAACGAATTCTTATCATTAGATGTATACATACCCTCGGCAGTTATGCTGTAGCTTTCACTCCTATAATTTATGCACAGATCGCTATTTAATTTACTTTGTGGAAGTGGAAGTTTCTTTAAAGGGAGATAGCTCCCATTTCCCGTTCCAACATATTCATAATATGAACCATCAGAAATATGCTCGTAATCTCCATAACCATTTCCCATATACTCAAAATGAATATTGTAATTACCTGTTACTAAACTGTCATTCCCCACATAATAGTAATACGACTCGTCCTCAGATATTTCATATTCACCATCTACCACCTCTGTAATTCCACTCACCCACGCTGTCTCATCACCGGCAGCTTCTAAAGCATCAATTTCTTCTTCAGAATACGCATCCTGTAATGGATTTTTCCCGTCATCATTTTGGATAATTAAATTACTGCTAATATTAAATCTGTCTGAAATATTTACTTTTGCGGAAGCGAGATACATATTTTGTGTATAATTTTCATCTGCATATTGGAACGTAACCCTGATCTGGCTTGTAGAAGAGATGAAATGCTGATTAGAAAACGTAATTCCACCTTCCGAGTAATCTATATAATAATCTGTTCCACGCTGCATTTGACGTCCATTAAGAAATACTTCTTCCGATCCGGGAACTACCAGAACTCCTGATGTTCCTTCTACAGATAAATAGTAAGGACCCTGTTTTGCTTCAGTTCCAAAAAACGAATCTGTGATCTTCTTTCCTTTAGAAACTGCTAAGGCTGCCGTTACTTCATTCTTTCCTTTCCAACCCGCTTTTAATCCTTCAAATTTGGTTGAGTATTTCATAAATGACGAATTATCAAAATTTATTTCCAGATCACCAAAAGCAAGCTCGTATTTGTTTCCATAAAGTCGAATAAATATCTTGTCCAGACTGCTGAGTTCTCGGGAATCTCCTTCGGGTGTAATGGGAGTTTGACTGTCAGAAAGTTGTGCTTCAATGCCCATATCAGAACTCAGTTTACCACTAATTTTTAAGAATAACGATTGATCAAGATCGAAATCTTCATTATTAGCAACCGATATGGAAATGGTTTTGCTTCCATTAATATCAAGATCAGCATTGCTATAAGATCTTTGTGACATAACCTTATTTATTTTCACTTCTGTTGAATCTGAGTAAAGTTGAACTTGGAAGAGGTGAAAGCTTTTGGTAAGATGCTGCGGATAGATAGAGTATTCAATATTACAGTTACCTAATATTCTTTTAAATGTAATAGTTCCATTTTTATGATCGATCTTGTAATCATTTTTTGTAAACTTTATTGAATCGTTGAAGACTTTCTCAGAATTTATTATTATATTATTAAAAGATAATTCAATAGGCACATTTGCATCTATTACATTCAATCGTTCCCATTTGATCATTGGTGAAAAAAAATTGTAAGCTGACAAAGTGACATTCAGCAAAATAATACCAATGATTAACTTAAATTTCATTCTTTCAAATCATCCCAATAATTTTTTATATTAAAACAATTATTGTGGTTAGCAAGTCAAGTGAATGTTAATAATTTAGATATAGGAATGATTGTCTTTCTGAGTAACTCTTCATTAAATTTTCTCACAAAGAATCTATTCAATAAGCTGCATGTAAGATTCGTCAGGATGATAGATAATTACTTCAGCAACAAACCTTTCTTTGTCTTTTGCACATTTCCATCTGCTTTGAGTTCGAAGAGATATATTCCTGTAGAAACACTTTTGTTATTTGTGTCCTTTCCGTTCCAGATAACAGAGTTAGTCTCATTTTCCGTCCTTCGACTTCGCTCAGGATGACCAAGAACTGATAATGATCT
>JABIME010000180.1 GCA_018654125.1 Candidatus Cloacimonadota bacterium | reverse complement strand
TCCCAGCGCCAGTCCGGCCCTGTATCTACATTAGCTTCCCACCATAATCGCAGTGATTCACCAATTGTTAGATCCTCAGAAAATGGTTGATAGAAATCAGAAAAACCAAGCATACTTCCGGTTTTAGTTGAACCTATTGTTGCTAACCCGTGATCACTTCCGTAAAGATACATTCCCCCCATATTATTTACGGTTGTGTATCTGGAATTGGAACAACAGAAAAGATTATAAAAATGTGCAGTTGGATTTATTCCTTCTATTTCATAGTTGTTAACAAGTTCATAATTATTTCCATCATTATAATAAAAATAATGCGCATTAGGACCCGAATGAACATGAACTTGAATAAATTCATAATCTGCAATTAAACGATTATCTCTATAATCACTTGCAATAGTCTCTTCATCATCATTTACAAGTTCAACTGAAGGATATGCAAGCTGCATTGCCTGCTGATATTCAGATCCCCAATAGCTCCAATCATCATCGATATAAGCTAAAGAAGTTTCGTGGCTTGTGATGATCCCAGTTCTATAGAGATGATTTTTTTGAAAATAATTAGTAATCAATTCAGACTCAGTTTCAGAGAGCATATTCATATTATTGGCAACTATTCTGCCAATACCTATTTCGGGATGTTTGTCACCTTCATGATAATCATAAATTCCATTATTATCATTATCTTCCCAAGATCCATCAATATCAGTATAATAAAGATCGCAGGGAAATTCTACCCATGCTTCATCATCATCCTGAATTCCATTGTTGTTAAAGTCTTCAAAAAGCTCGAACCATGGAACCGGTAGATCACCTATTAGAACTACATTAGTAACATTTTCAGTTTGATTATATACAATTATCTGCACTTTCAGGTCAAAATGTGAGGTCCCATCAAATTCCAGAACAAAAGAATCAAATCCTTCATTTGCCAGGTCTTCCTGATATGTTTGAATGGAAGATTCTATATTTTCATACAGATCATCATTAACAATTATTAGGAATCCTTCGTCACGCTGATTTGATAACATTCTGTTAACTTCGCTAGAATGTGTTTGCTGTTGAGGGTGATCCTCAAGCCAATCCTGATAAGTATCATATTCTGCATTTAGATCAAGATCTCGCGTTACGGGGATATCTTTGTAGCCAGCAAACAAATTTAAGCTGATCATTATGAAAGTGAGAAATAGTATTTTCTTCATTACGTTCTTCCTTAACATTAATTCTATTTTAACATTAAGCATTTATTCTTTGCAATAGGTTTTCCGTCTACTTTTAATTGATAGAAGTAAATACCGCTGGAAACTGGTTGACTGTTTTTATCGGTTCCGTTCCAAGTTACCGAATTCGATTCTCCTTCGACACCACTCATGATAACATCGAATTCCCGCACTTTCTGACCCTTTAGGTTGTAAATTTCAATTTGTACATTTTCGTATGAATTTGTAGTTTGGAAAGAAATTGTAGTTGATGGATTGAATGGATTTGGATAATTACTTAATGTAGCCTGAACTTGTGGTATAATATTGTTGCCGACATCTGTAAATCCTGGTTGAGTATATCTGATTAAAGTTATTCCAGTATAATTGTTATAACCAAGAATATAAACATCACCCGAACTCTGCACTAAAATATCTCTAACATAAGCATCATATCTGCCATCCGGTTCATCCCAAACAATTTCCCACAAGAGTTCTCCTTCGGGAGTATATTTAATTGTATTAAAACAATATTCTATCATTCCGGTAATGTAGATATTCTCATAAATATCTAAAGTAATAGCTGCAGCATAATTGTTTGTAGCCCAATACTCACTGCTGTAAATCTCTTGCCAGATCAGATCACCATCAGATGAATATTTTAGAATTGTCATATCGGTATAAGAATATTCATTTTGGATATTTCCAAGAATAAAAATGTTTCCATCTTCATCTATTATTAAATCTTTAGGACTATCCCATGAATTTTGATATACTCCACTAAGTGATTGTGACCATAACATTTCTCCTTCTTGGTCGTACTTCATTATTGCAAAATCATAATCATCTTGATCTTCAGTAGTTTGCATACCGATTAAACAAATATTTTCTGATTCATCTAGTATCATTCGTGGATAAAAATAGTTATATTGGCAATGCGCATTATATCTTTCTTCCCATTCCAATATACCGGAAGAATTGTATTTTACTAATAAAATATCATAATCATCATTCGACATTTCACTTAAACCAACCACAAACACATTACCAGATGCATCTACTAAAATATCAGATGGAACATCATCGTTGTAAATACCATCATGAGTCACATTCCATAATTCCTGACCGTTAATATCGAATTTTACAATAAGATAATCGCTATTAGTTGTACCTGTAGCATAACGTGAAGCAATATAAACATTTTGCTGTTGATCTATATCTAATCTTACATTTGAGTTTGGTATATAATCTACATAATCTATAACTGATGCCCAAAGCTCATTTCCATCTTGATCGTATTTTATAACTATAAATTCTGTTACATCTAAGTTCCAATTATCACAAAAACCCGAAACATAAACATTATTATCTTGATCTATTTTAATCTCGGATGGATTTGCATAACACGTACCTGTAAAACCATAAGTCCCTGTCCAAACTGCTTCTCCTTGATCATTTACCTTCATTGTACTGATGCTATTTCCATCTCTTTCGGCAGTATATATAAAGTCCTCGTAGCTATCAGTAACTAGAATTTCCGAACCTCTAGCGAGATAACCACTATAAAAATTTACCCACTCCTCTTCAACCATTTGAGAAAACAAATTAAGTGTTACTAGCAACAAGATAAAGATGCATGTCTTTTTCATAAACTCCCCCATTTTAAAACAGATTTTTTTTAACTACTTTAATAACATACACTTGCTTTTTGCAATATCTGTTCCATTGACTTTGAGTTTATATAGATAGATGCCTGAGCTTACAGACTCATCTTTTTCGTTAGTTCCATTCCAACTAATTGAAGATTGGTTACTTAATATAGAAAATTGTTTAATTTTTTGTCCTTTTAAATTATAGATTGTTAAATAAATATCATCTATTTCAGTTGTATTTAACTCAAATGAGATCGTTGTATTTGGATTAAAAGGGTTAGGATAGTTACGCAAAGTGTAGTCTGAATTAAGCAACTCCTGATCACTGCTAGAATTATTAATTATTGTTTCTTCAACATAGTCATAACCGTTATCACTAAAGCGGAATGTCGCTTCATCCCAACCATAAGAACCGGTTACACTTTCAAAGATCACATCACTTGAAAAAGCAAAACCAAGTGGATTCATTTGAAAGGTTTCACCATCAACTACAATTTCTGCTGTAATAGGAAAATGTCCATTATCATCAAAATAATTACAAGTAAATATTCCGCTGTTTGTTC
This sequence comes from Candidatus Cloacimonadota bacterium, assembly GCA_018654125.1. The sequence continues at coordinate 1,510 of JABIME010000180.1, read as the reverse complement.
CATTTGATTCAGTAATTTGTGGCAGTGTATTCACAATTGGTTCGATCTCATATTTTTCAATAAATTGAAGTGACATGGTAGCAAGGTCTGCAAGTAGAAATTCTGCTGGAAGTGAATATTTTGCTGTAAGCATTTCAACACCAATAGAATTTGTTACATTCGGCCATTCACCAAAATTTTCATCATTTGTTAAAGTTCCAATATCACAAGCCATTTGCAACTGTCCATTAACCACTTCAGCTTCGATATCTCCAATTAGTTCAAAAGCTTCCAAGCTAAATTCTGTTCCTCCAATTTTATATAATCCTGAATCTAAAAACAAAGGTATCTCCCCGTAAATCATCGCGTAGATCACAGAATCGATGAGTACAGTTTCCGGGTTAATTATGGTCGTAACATAAAAGTAAAATGAAGTTGGGAACAATCCACCGGAATCAAGTGGGAATGCATCTGTATCATTTGTTAACCCAGCATAAAATCTGGTTTCGGAATAACCAAAATAATTCCCTGTGATATCAAGGTTTTGTGAGTCGGGAGCAAGGTTATCACCAATTGGATCTTCAGCAATAAGTCCAAGTTCATTTTCTGGTGGGAACATATCGTTTTGCTGAAATGCCGGCATCATTCCAACTAAAGTATCTGTTGCGGTTCTGAATCTGCAAAATTGTGTTTCTGCAGGTAAAGCAGGAATAATTGCTTCGTAAGTTAGACCATATAAATTTGTCATTTCAATATTTTCCCAACCTGTTTGCGTTGAATAAAACATCTCTGTTTCTAATCCAGAAAGATCAATAGTTTCGCATCGAATATGAATTTGATCATCCGTTGTATAAGAGCTGTTTCTTGTGTTATTCCAAAATGAAATTGCTGGAATTTGTGCTTGCAAAATTTGAATCGAGAGCAGGATAATGAGTATAATATATTTTTTCATGAAATATTTCTCCTAATATTTTTTTCGTAATCTCTTTATTTAATTAATTCCCGTCAAGCTACATTTTCCTGTGAAGTCTTGACAAAAAAAACAAATCAAAATTTTCTTATTCTAGTTTAAATAGGAGAAAATATGAGTAGAATTAAAGATAATCGTAATTTCATGAAATCAAATTACTATGAGATGAAAGATATTGTAACTGATCAAATGAAAGACCTTCAACAGCCTCATTTACAAAAACAATATGATATGAATAGTGAGATAATTGATCTAATTCCAATAGACAATATCAATATTCCTAACGATAATTTATTAAAAAATATTGAACATAGAAAAAGCCACCGACAGTTTATAGATAAGCCTTTAACATTAGAAGAACTCTCTTTTTTACTGTGGGCATCACAGGGTGTGAAAAGTGTTATTGAACGCAATAACAAATCTTATGCAACCATTCGAACTGTCCCTTCCGGTGGTGCACGTCACCCATTTGAAACCTATCTTCTAATTAATAATGTTACTGAATTAAAACGTGGACTTTATCGTTATCTTGCAATTGAACACAAACTGATATTTTTAAAT
>JABIME010000179.1 GCA_018654125.1 Candidatus Cloacimonadota bacterium | reverse complement strand
ATTCACAATACGAATAAGAAAGGGATCCATCATTGAATCAAATTTTTCTCCTTCTTTTTTATAGATGTATGTAACAATTCCAGAGATTGGTGCTTTCATCTCAATGTTATCCAGCATAAATTCATAAGATGTTTTAACAATATTATATGTGGTTTCTACTTCATCAAAAGTCTGTTTATCAATTGCATCACTCTCTAATAATTTTTGCATTCTAAGGTAATTCTTTTCTGCATTTTCAAATTGAATGCGTGTTTGCTCTAATTGAGTTTGATCTAATTTTACTAAGAGATTATCAACCTTTACACTATCTCCCTCTTTCACAAATAACTTCTCTATTTTACCGGACATTGAAGGACTTGCATTTGCAATTGTTACCGCTTCCACTTTTCCTGAGTATTTCAAATATTCACTGATCTCACCTATTTTAGCTGTTACTACTTTCACATTTCGTTTACCAGAGAATCCACTCTCTTCTTTTTCGACTTCTTTATCCTGACATCCTACTAAGATCAACAGAACCAATGATATAAGTATAAATATCTTCCTGTACATTATTCCTCCATCTCGCCTTTATATTTTTTTATTTCAAATTTCGTAAGAACATAATCGTAATAAGATGATATTAGATTCATTTCATTACCAAACAGCATGATCTCTGCATCTAAGAGTTCGCTATTTGTAACCATTCCCTGCTCAAATAACTGATTTATGAGTTTGTGATTCTCTTTTGCAAATTCCAAAGCAATTTTATTATCTTGAATAATTCGTGCATTTGTAATCAATCTATTAAAAACATTTTCTGCTGCGATAAGGTAATTATCTCTGGCATATTCTGTTTGTTTTTTTGTTTTCAGCAGTTCATATTTTGCCTGTTTTACTTTTGAAAAGTTTGAGCCACTGGTAAATATTGGCACCGAAACCGCAGCTACCAAATTCCAATTATCATCACCAGAAAGATCAAATTCATCATCACTCTCTATCTGATAATCGAACTGCAAGTTTACAGAAGGAAGGAAATTACCCTTAGCCATCCAATAACTCTTCTTCATCATTTTATTTACCAGGTCAATACTATTCAATGTTGGGCTCGTTAACTCTACTTTTGTTAAGAATTCCTGCTTAGAATGTTTAATTTCAGCAGGTTTCATAGCAGTATAATCATCGATTTCTGTATCATATTTTTCTAATTGAATTTTAGTTGGAATACTTTCTTCTGATCCAATAAGATTTTGCCAGAAAGATACTATCTCTTCTAAACCATTTCCAATCTCAAAGTTTGATGTTTTATCATTATTCAACTTCACTTTCCATTGAAGAATATCTGACTTTTTTGCAGTTCCAACCTCGAAATTCTTTTCTACTTTTTCTAGATGGGAAGCACTTGAAGCCAAGCTTTTTTGAGTTAACAAATAAATATCATTCAACTTCAAATAGCCAAAATAAGTTGATGCTACAGTATAAGAAATATCTAATTCTTTATTTTCAAGTGATATCTCTGCCTGCTGTTTTGCCAAGCTTGCCAGCTGATATCCCAATATTATCTTCCCACCATTAAAAATAGACTGCTGAACTGTGATGTTATTGGTGTACGATGTTTGGTAAAATCCTGTTCCCATTGCAGAAGAGGAGAATGGTATAAAATCTCCAGTTGGAATACCCATCGGGCTAAACACAGGAACCTGCATTATTTGTGTTGCTTCATCACAAGTATCATCGTCAATTCGAACAATTGTAGAATTGAAAGAAGCTCTAGGTAGGAAATTTGATAGTGCATCAAATTTTCCCCACTTGGCAGATTTTACAGAATATTCTTCAGCTTGAATATCTTTGTTATTCTCTCGTGCTACTTTTATGCTCTCATCAAGATCGATCTCCACAGCATAAATTGAAGAAAGCAATAACAATGTTAGCGTTAATAAAATTAATTTTTTCATAATAACCTCTTTATTTTATATTTCATTTTCAGTTGAAATACCATTCCACAATGTTGTGAAAAGTTTAT
>JABIME010000178.1 GCA_018654125.1 Candidatus Cloacimonadota bacterium | reverse complement strand
TATAGGTCATAAGTTATATGATTTTGCATTTAGAGCTTATGAAATAAGTTTAAAAATAAAATCTGTTGATATGAAAGATCGCAATGAATTAAATAAAGAATATGCTACATATTTAATATCAAATAGTATCTTTGATGGAGAGGATATTTATAAATTCCTTGAAATGGGAGCAGCAGGAGTTCAAATGGGAACGCGTTTTGTAGCAACTAATGAATGTGATGCAGATATCAAATTTAAAGAGCAGTTTGTAAAATGTCATAAAGAGGATATAGGAATTATCAAAAGCCCAGTTGGATTACCTGGTAGAGCAATAATCAATAAATTTTTAACAGATGTAACATCTGGAATGAAAAAGCCGTTTAACTGTCCGTGGAAATGTTTAAAAACATGTAAAATGCAACAGTCATTATATTGTATTGCTGATGCCTTGATGAAGGCGAAGATCGGGAATTTAACAAATGGATTTAGTTTTGCTGGTGTTAATGCTTACAGAATAGAGAAGGTGGTTTCTGTGAAAGAATTGATAGATTCTCTTAGATATGAATTTGAGGTTGCAGTATTAAAACTTCAAGGAAAAAAAATGGCTCTAATGACTGATTGAAATTAAATCCAATTCAATATTCTTTCACCAGATCAACTGTATTTAGGAATTCACATTTCCCCTTTGCAAGACGCGAGATATTTTCAATAACTTCATCCCAGCGTTTTAGATCATCGAAAGGGGAAGCTGCCCTGTGCGGAGAAAGAACGATGTTTTCTAATTCATGGAATGGATAATGAAAAGGATATTTTCTGTTTTGTTCATCCGGTATAGGGTCATAATCATACCAGACATCAATAGCAGCACTTTGTATCAGTTTGTTCTGTAATGCTTCGTAGAGATCTTTCTCATTGATAATTTGACCGCGACTGAGATTAATGACAATTCCATTTTCACCCAGTAATTTTAGTTCTTTCATTTTCAGAAGGTTTTTGGTTTTAGAAGTGAAGGGAACGGCACAGATCAAAATATCTATTTGCTTTAAGAATTTATTTAGCTCATTAATATCTTTTTGGTCATTTTTAATAAATCGAATATCATTGGTGAAGCCTTGAAGCATTTTATGAATATGTTTATTCACATGTCCATAACCGAGTAAACCTATCTTTCGGTATTTTAGAGGAATTGATTTAGCTTGTTTGTCACCTAATCTCCACTTTCCTTCTTTCAACCAAAGGTGGTGAGGAATAACCTTGTTTGCTAAAGTAAGAAGAAGTGCAACACCATGTTGTGCAGTGAAGTAAGCGTTACCGTGTCCATTAATTAGTTTAACGTTTCTAGATTGATTGATTTCTTTGAAAAAAGAAACCAGATGCTGAATACCAGCACCTGGATTTATAAATAACTGCAGTTTTACAGCTGCCCTTAAAAGTTTTTCTGTTGGTTTCCAACCAATAATTATCTGAGCATCAGAGCATATAGTAAGCAATGCTTTTTCATCAATAGCAGGAGGGAAAATCAATTCAAGGTTCTTCACACTTGATAATCCTGATTGAAGATAGCTTTTGAGCTTATCATTAACTTTCCAAATGAATACAACTTTTATAACTGCATTTGAATTCTTTTGCACAAATATCTATTTCACTTCCAATAACTCAACATCAAAAATAAGAGTAGCATTTGGTGGTATAACTCCACCAGCGCCACGTTCTCCATAACCAAGAACTGCAGGAATAATAAGTTGTACTTTATCTCCGATCTTCATCATGGCTACACCTTCATCCCAACCCGGTATAACTCTTCCCATTCCTAAAACAAAACTGAATGGCTGGTCTCTCTTTACAGATGAATCGAACATTGTTCCATCTTCTAAATAACCTGAGTAATGTACACTCACAGTATTTCCGGCAGCTGCTTTTATGCCATTTCCTTCTTCAACCAAAATGTATTCTAAACCAGATTCTGTTTTAGATGAGATCTTACCTTTAGTATCGAATTTTTCAACTTTTACTACAGGAAGTATCTCAAGCAGTTCAACTTCAAAAATTAATGTAGCGTTAGGTGGGATCACACCACCTGCACCTCTCTCTCCGTATCCTAAATGCGGAGGTATTGTTAGAACTGCTTTATCGCCAATATGTAGTAAAGAGAATCCTTCATCCCAACCTTTTATTACCATTCCTGCACCGAGCTCAAATGTAAAAGGTTCACCTCTATCTACTGAACTATCAAATTGTGTACCATCCTCAAGTTTGCCAGTATAATGCACTTTAACTCTACTGCCAGCAGTTGCCAATTCTCCTTTCCCTTGCTCGGTAATCATATATTCCAATCCGGAACCTGTTTTTGTATAACTCATCTCTTCTCCTTTTGGATCACTAAATAAATTTATCGAAATAATTGTTACGATAAATATTAGCATTAATATTTTTTTCATTTTTTCTCTCCTTGTATTTTTCTTAATTTTCTATTCATTAAATGTTTTAATTTTAAAATATCCACCTCTGAAATTTATATTTTCTATATGAATGATTTTTGATTTATCCAACAGGAATTGTTGTAAGAAAAAAGTAAGAACAGGATGCTCGTACTGCAAATATTGCAGATTGTCTAATTTCTTAAAACGTAAGAATTTATCTACTATCCAATTTGTTCGTACTTCTAAAAATAACATTCCATTTATATAATCTTTAAAGCCGATCTCAATATCAATTTTAGTTGAAATTGGATGTTCACTTTTATATTGGAATTTTATGTGCTCACCTAATACTTCAATATTAGATACAGCATCAGGGATAAATTCATTTGCAACGCAGATATCAACAATTTCTGCTATCGTTATCCTAATTTCTGCCATGATTCTCCCCTTAATATTTTAATTATTAATTCTCGGTAAAAAAAATTAAAAGTGCAATAAATTGCAAGTAATTAATCGTTAAATATCAGGTCTCAATTTTTTTGTGTAGTAAATTATATCTTTATGAGGTATGTAGTTATTATTGCTAAAATATTCCATTGAAACATCATTCCAATCTTCTATGAGACATGCAAAAATAT
>JABIME010000177.1 GCA_018654125.1 Candidatus Cloacimonadota bacterium | reverse complement strand
TGGCTGGGAACTTACTGGCGTTAATGTACTTCTCCACTCACTTGATTTCAGTTATGTAGCAATTCAAGTATATGAAGGTGGAAGTTATGGAGATCCTGGAACTCTTGTTTATGATGAAGAGATAACAGGTTCTGTATTAATGGGTGAATTCACAAACCACCTATTAGGTACACCAGTACCACTTGTATCTGGTAATGAATATTGGATTGGTTATGATATCATGGCAACTGGTGATCATCCAGCTGCAGTAGATGCAGGTCCAATGTTCCCAGACAAAGGTGCTTGGATGTATTTCAGTGCAGCATGGCAAACACTTCCAGAATTGGGAGCAACACTTGATTTCAACTGGATCATTAACGGTGTCGTATCACAGAATGATGGCATTGCATCAGTTGGTGGCAAGCGCAGTGAAGTAATTGGAAGAACACATACACTTAGAAATTCTTCACAATTCGAAGCTGAAGTTGCTTTCGATAGTAGAAGAGAAGCTCCTGTAGCTCCTATTAGCAATTCACGTGCACTTGCTGGTTATACAGTATACAGAGATGGTGCTGAGATCGCAGACATTGCAGATCCAGCAATTCTTCAGTATCTTGATGAATCACTTGATGCAGGTACATATGAATATACATTAGAAGCATACTACACAGCACCAGATGGAATCTCAGTTCTTACAGATCCTGTAAGTGCTACAGTAACACTGGAAGCTCCATTAGATGTTGATGCAAATTCACAGCCACCTAACATAATTGTTACTTGGGTTGCTCCAGCACGTGGAATTGAAAGTTATAATGTATATCGTGATGGTACTTTACTTGAAGATGGTATTACTGGTCTTATGCACATTGATATAGCTGTTCCAACAGGAACTTATGTTTACAATGTAACAGCTGTATATGATGGTGGATATGAGTCAGCATTATCAGATGATTTTGAAGTAACTCATGTTGATGCTAATGGTATTCTTAAGCCAACTGTTACTGCTTTAACAGGTAACTATCCTAACCCATTCAATCCAACTACAACGATCAGCTTCTCACTTGCAGAAGCTAGTCATGTTTCAATTAATGTATACAATATGAGAGGTCAGTTAGTTAAGACTCTTGTAAATACAGAACTTGAAAATGCTTATCATGAGATCGTATGGAATGGTAAAGATAACAGTGGTAAAAATACAGCTAGTGGTGTTTACTTCTACAAAATGAAAGCTAGTAACTACACTGCTACAAAGAAAATGATCCTTATGAAGTAAGGGAATTTAGCCTGATCACTTTCATAGTGGTCAGGCAACTTTCTACTTCTTAATGAAGTAATCCTTCATTGGACAAATTAGCCCCGGTTCGCCGGGGCTTTTTTTTTGCAAAACAAACAGTTTGTTAACAAAATTTATATCGTCATTCTGACGAATCTTGCACGCTGTTCTCTTTAGGAAGAATAGTTTAATAGGTTTACTTCAGATCGTTATCAATAATATTTTTATTTGTTACATAAGTAGTAATTTTGGCACTTTTACCGTCAGATACAATTTGGCAAGCACCGTCAATTCCAGTTATTATTAGATTCCCACCTAAAAATGAAAATCTTTCTAGAGTGATCTCATGCGGAAAATCAAATCTATTTTCCTCTGCAGTAGAAATTATTGCATATTGCGGGTCAACTGCTTTAATGAATTCTGATGAACTTGCAGTTTTACTTCCATGATGACCAATCTTTAATACATCGCAATTCAGGAACTCCGGATAATTCCTAATAAGATGCTCTTCTCCTTCATGCTCTAGATCACCGGTAAAAAGTACGGAAAGATATTTGTGATCTAACCTGGCTACAATAGAAAGGTTATTTATATTTGCATCTTTATAAGATCTGTCCGGATGAATTATTTTGAATGTGATATCATCAAAATGTATTTGAGTTGTATCTGAAATTGTGAACACAGAACATTGCTCTGTTTCGATGCTAGATGAAATATTATCCCATATTTTTCTATCTTGAAATTCATCTGTTGTAGTAAGCTGTTTAACTTCTAGATTTTCAAATACACTGAATACACCACCATAATGATCGTTGTGGGCATGTGTAATTAAAACATGATCGATTACCTTAATTCCATTTTGTTGTAGATAGGGAAGTGCTGAATGAGCGAATGCATTCCTACCTTTCTGCGGTGGTCCGGTATCAATTAGTATTGTTTTATTTTGTGAAGTTTGAATTAGGGCAAGGTCACCAAGTCCACAATCGAAGAACGTGATAGTAAGTTTATTGGAACTTTGTGTTCCCAATGAAAAGAAAATACTGCAAAGAAATATTACAAAGAGCAACTGCCACTTTCGGTGTTTAGCATTGATTTTAAAAACCAATACAAAGAGTATGAGATATAGCAATATTAAATGAGTGGTAGAGATGAAAATGAAATCGAAATGCAGGGGCAGACTAGCTGAAAGATTTGTCCATTTATCGAATACTAGCATAACCAATTCAAAGCTACTTTGAAATATTGATGCGATTGATAAAGGAAGGAAGATGATGAGTAGGGCTAATGGAAGGATTATGCTAATTAGTGGGATGCCAAGCAGGTTTCCTGCAATTCCATTAAAACCAAATTGATGGAAATTATAAGCTGTGAGTGGTGAGAGAAAGATGTTTAAAATAAATGAAGTGCAGATTAAAATTAATGCTCCATTTATTATTCGCTTGCCTCTGCTTAGAAGTTCAATATCCTCTTTATTTATTTTAATAAACCTGAATTTTGGTAGAATGTTCAATAATACATAAACTGCTAAATATGACATTTGAAGCCCAACCGAAAAAAGCTGATTCGGATCTATAGCTGTTATAATTACTAAACTGGCAAAGAGAATATTATTGGGAATAGGTTTGCGTTGTAACATTTTTGCCAGCAATAACAATATTATCATTATTGCTGCTCTGGTAATAGAAGGTGCCCATAAACAAATTGCTGCATAAATTAAAAGAAATGTTATAATAATAATTCTGCTGATATTTCGGTTAGGAATAATACTATTAAGAACCGATAGCAGTATCAGAGCCAATAACCCAACATGCAATCCGCTCACAGCGAGTAGATGGCTAAGGCCTGCTCTAGTCATTGCTGATCTTTTATTATCTATCTCATCTTTCTCCGCTATAACAATGGCTTTAATAAAACCGGCATGCTCACCAAATCTTTCCTCAATTCTAAATCTCAAATATTTTCTAATATTAATAATTATATTTTTGAAGATATCGGTTTGGCTTCCCTTTTTTATAATAGGGGAAATTGCCCAGCCGGAACCAAAAATTCTTTTAGAATCGAGGAATTCTTTATAATCGAAAGAGGCTGGGTTTGTTGAGCCGGACAGCTGTTTAATTGTAGCAACAGTAGAAATAATATCTCCGTAATTCAGGCTGTCTGTTCGCGTATAGAATTTTATTCTACCTCGAACATTAATATCTGCAATTTT
>JABIME010000176.1 GCA_018654125.1 Candidatus Cloacimonadota bacterium | reverse complement strand
GCTACACCCGTTCTGGTTCTATTGAACGTCTGCATTGCCACTAAAAATCAACGTCCTTCTTTACCTAATCTATTTTCTACAGGAATTTCAACATCGTTATATTTTATCTCGTTTTGCACAGAAGCATTCTGACCCATTTTTTTCATTTTGCTCACGATTTCTACACCCGGAAGATCAGTAGGAACGATGAAAGGCGTAAGGCTTCTTGCACCTTTTTCCGGATTTGTTAGAGCAAATACAGTGTGGAAAGCAGCAACTTCACCATTTGTGATGAAGCGCTTGTGCCCATTCAAAATGTATTTATCACCTTTTAGGATAGCGGTAGATTTTATTCCTGCGACATCAGAACCAGCATTAGGTTCTGTGAGGCAGTAAGCAGCAACAGCTTGTTGTTCCTTAATAAGGCCGAAGTATTTTTTCTGTTGATCTTCTGTTCCACTAAGAAGCAAAGGTGTAAGTGCAAGTGTGTTTGCATCGATGCAGATGCCGATTCCTACACATGCAGCTCCGAGTTCTTCGGAAGTTATAGCACTCTCAAAAATTCCGTATCCGTTTCCACCCCATTGTACAGGAACAGGTCCATTCATCAATCCTTCTTTATATGCCTCTTTAACAATATCCCAGGGAAATTCACAAGACTCATCGTACTTCATTCTGTTAGGACGAATTAACCTATCTGCGAAATCACGGTATTTTTCCTGTATCTCTATTTGTTTATTGCTCAATGAAAAATCAATCATTATATCCTCCGTTTTTTAAATTTTTTCTATTCATTTTTTAAAAGTATTTGTGTCAAACAAAAAAACAAGAAACATATTTCAGGCACTTATTTTTTTTGGAATTGATATAAACCTAATACAGATTAAACTTTCTCAAAGCAAACATTATGAAATGGCTTACTAATAATCTGGCAAATCGGCAAACAATTTGAAGAATTATTAGATTAATAAAAAGATCTAATTGAATGCTTCAATATAAAATTTTGAATTGTATTATATCTGAATTTAATTCATTCATATTTTATTCTAAATACTAAATTTAAATATATTATGTAATTAACTATTCTATAATTTCTAATATTTATTAATTTCTTGACTCTTGAAAGTGAACATTAATTTATTTGCAACATGAAATTAAAAAAAATTGTTCTAAACACCAAAGGTTAACACATAAAATGAACAGAAATTCTAGTTACAGTACCATAATTTTATGGATAATAAACAATTATAAAAACATAGACCTTAGGAGGTAATTTTGGATATAATTGTATGTATTAAACGTGTTCCGCAAACTTCAGAAGCAGAAGTTAAAATTGATTCCACCGGAAAAGACATCGAGAAAGATCGTCTTACTTTCGATACGAATGAATCTGATACCTATGCTCTAGAGCAGGCAGCTTTGATGAAAGAAAGATTCGGTGGAGAAATCACAGTTGTTTCTCTAGGTGAAGAAGATGCAGAAGAAACTTTGCGAATTGCTTTGGCTAAAGGTGCAGATAAAGCCATCAGGATCAAAGCTGAAGATTTCGATGAACTTGATGCTTTTCAGACTTCCCAGCTTTTAAAGACAGTCATCAAAGATCTGAGTTACGACATTATTTTTGCCGGCTGTATTGCAACAGATGATGCCTATTCTCAGATCGGAGTTACTTTGGCTGAACTGTTGGAAATTCCTCATGCAGCTTTGGTGATTGATTTTGATGTGAACGAAAATAGAGCAGATGTTCGGCGTGAATTGGAAGGGGGTCTCATCGAGCATCTCGATATTGCACTGCCAGCTCTTTTCACTATTCAAACCGGGATCAACGAACCACGATATGCTTCTCTAATAGCTATCAGAAGAGCAGCTAAAAAAGAAATTCAGATAATTGGCAAAGATGAACTTCAACAGGCCGAATTTATCAGTAATTCCGTTCTGGAAGAATTGTATGTTCCTCCCATTTCCAAACAAGTTGAGATTCTGACTGGTTCAACTCCAGAATCAGCAGGTAAACTTGCTGGAATTATTAAAGATAAAGGCTTACTTTAGGAGGATGACATGCATGAAATATATATATTAATTGAACATCGTCAGAGCGAGATAAGAGATATTAGTTTTGAGCTTTTAGCTTG
>JABIME010000175.1 GCA_018654125.1 Candidatus Cloacimonadota bacterium | reverse complement strand
TCTTGAGTGAAGAAACCGATATGATCAGCTGATTTTGAAAATGGGATAACTCCAGCAGTAGAAATTCTTCCAATACTTGGTTTGAAACCAATTACTCCACAAAAAGAAGCAGGACGAGAAATTGAACCAATAGTTTGAGTTCCCAAAGCTAACGGACAAAATCCGGCTGCAACAGCTGCTGCCGACCCACTACTTGATCCACCCGGTGTATGAGCAAAATTGTGTGGATTGCAAGTAGCTCCTGGATGGAAATAAGCAAATTCAGTAGTTACAGTTTTCCCCATGATCAAAGCACCTGCTTGTTTTAGTTTGCTAACAGCAACAGATTCTTCACCTTGAAGAATTTCTGAAGGTAGATCTGATCCTGCTTTAGTTTCAAAACCATTAACATGAAAAATATCTTTAACTCCAATTGGAATTCCAAACAAAATAGGTCTTTTATTTGGATAGGGGAAATTATGATAAAGTTCTTTTAACTCTTGATGTAAACGCTCTCTCCTGTTAGTTTCCGATAGAAATGCTTTTATCCTTTTATCCCATTTTTCCAATTTATCACAAAGATCGTCTATCAATTTTTCAGGAGTTAGCTCTTTATTTTGTAAATGAGAAATTACTTTAGACAAAGAGCATTCAGAAACAAATTTCACTTTAGATAATACCATCTTCTTTCATCTGTTTTAGTTTCTGCTCATCATAACCCAGATATTTTCCTAGGATCTCGGTCGTATGCTCACCGATCTTTGGCGCTGGCTGGCGAGTTGCTTCTTCGGGAATATTAGACATTTTGATAGCATTTCCGGCAACTAAAGTTTTACCGGCAATATCATCGTCTACTTCCACAAACATATTTCTGGCTTGGAGCTGCTTGTTTTCCAGCACTTTATCCATTGTGTTTATCGGCCCACTGGGAATGCTATTACTATCGAAAAATTGAATCCATTCCTCAGCGGTTTTTGTTACAAAGAATTTTTCCAGTATGGGAATAATGATTTTTCTGTTTTCCGTTCTCTCATCATTAGAAATAAATCTTGCATCAGAGATCAGATCTTCCCGATCAATAACTTTGCAGAATTTTTTCCAGAGGTTATCATTTCCCAGAGCCAGAACAAAATAATCATCCTTAGCTTTGAAAGCTTGAAACGGGGTGATGGTTGGATGTCTGTTCCCGACCGGTTTAGGTGGTTTTCCGTAAACTTGTTGTCGGACAAGAGCATTTTCCAGTAAAGCGATCTGGCAATCTAGCATTGCAATATCAACCTTTTGTCCAACTCCTGTTTTTTCTCGTTGATAAAGGGCGGCATTTATTCCAATGGATGTAAACAGAGCTGTTCCAATATCACCGATCGACATTCCAACTCTGGTGGGAGGCTTATCTTCCCAACCGGTTATGCTGATAATGCCGCCCATTGCCTGAACAAGCATATCATAAGCAGGTTTGCTGGATTCAGGGCCAGTATGACCGAAACCGGATGTAGCAGCATAGATCAATTTGGGATTTATTTTCTTCAATTCATCGTATCCCAGACCAAGTTTTTCCATGGTTCCGGGTTTAAAGTTTTCTATTAGAACATCAAAATCCTGCACCATTTTTTTAATTATCTCTATTCCTTCAGCAGATTTAAGATTGAGCGTGATACTCTTCTTGCCTCTGTTAATACTTATGAAATAGACACTTTGTCCGTTTTTGAATGGACCATAATGACGGGCATCATCGCCGATTCCAGGTCTTTCTACTTTGATGATCTCTGCCCCAAGTTCAGCTAGTAGCATGGAAGCATAGGGACCCGCAAGAATCCGGGAAAGATCCAGAATTTTTATTCCTTCTAATGGTTTTGTCATCTATTTCTCCTCTTTATTTAAGTTAGCTAATGCAACTTTTTCTTTTGTGATCGGCATAGATTTTATTCTAACTCCAAGTGCATCATTTACTGCATTTGCAATCATTGGAGCAGCTGGAATCATTGTATGCTCTCCCACACCACGTGCACCAAAAGGTCCATCTGGTTGAGGAACTTCCACAATTATTGGAACTATCTCATCGGGGACATCTTTAGCTGTAGGGATCTTATAATCAGTAAAGTTTGGATTCAACATTTTTCCTTTATCATCAAATCGCATATCTTCATAAAGAACTGTTGCTAGACCCTGTAAAAGTCCACCTGTGATCTGCCCTTTTACAAGTGATGGATTTATAGCTTTTCCAACATCTATCGCTTCCACAGCCTTTTTTACATGCATTTCACCGCTATCTTTATCTACTTCTAATGTTATTGCTGCTGCTCCAACTGTATAATGAACATTTGGATGACCACCCTGGCTTGTTTCGGGGTCACTATTGGCAGAAGCAAATTCCGGCATGAAAATGCCATGTCCCATAATTGGACCACCTTTGAATGTACTGTCTTCTGCCATAATTCCATTGATCACAAAATCTTTCAGTGGTAGTTCAAAACTTGGTTTTGTTTTACATTTTACTTTTTCATCTTCTAAAAATAGCATCTCTTTTGGAAGATAAAGCGTTCTGGAAACTACATCAAATATTTGTTCTCTAGCATCGATAGCAGCTTTTTGAACAGCATTCCCACAAGACCATGTCACGTGAGATGCAACAGTTTGCCACTCATATGGGTTTCGGTCTGTATCAGGATTCTCTGTACGGATCTTAGTTATTGGAACTGACAGTATCTCAGCTGCAATTTGTGCCATTACAGTTAGATATCCCTGACCCATATCCATTCCGGAAACCAGAATATTTATACTTCCATCTTCGCTGAATTTCAAGAATGCTGCAGATGAAGCATTAGGCGGCATGGCGGGAGCCTTCCAAATAAGAGAAAACCCTTTACCAACTTTTATATTTGGATCATCAGATTTTGCTTCTTTCCCCCACTCGATTTCTTTGGCAACCTTATCTATACACTCGATAAGCCCATTGGGATTCATCTCTACGCCATAAGCAAGAATATCATTTTCTTTTATAGCATTTATCTTTCTAATTTCTACTGCATCAATATTCAGATGATCTGCAATTCTGTTAATATGAGATTCTAAACCAAACATGAACTCAGAATATCCAAATCCTCGATAAGCTCCGCAAGGAGGAAGATTTGTATAAAGGCAAACGGAATCAATTGAGACATTATGAAAACGATATGGACCAATCGCTGAGAGTCCAACCGCGTTTACAACATTTGCTCCGTATTCAGCAGAAGCACCGGTGTCCCAATAAAGTCGATGATTAATAGCTGTAAACGTTCCATCATTTTTCACCCCGATCTTAAGCATGGCGATAACACCAAGACGTTGGGAAGTATTATAGAATTCCTGCTCTCGAGACCAAATTACCTTAATAGGATTTCCTCTTACTTTTGTGGCAATAGCTGCTGCCAGAATTTCCATAGAAACACCAGCTTTCCCACCAAATCCACCTCCGATAGGCGGTGCAATTACACGTACATCTTTATGTGTAAAACCAAGTGGAGCGAGAGATTCCGCAAATAGATTTCTTTGTGTGTGTGGAGATTGTGAAGAAGCCCAGATGGTTAATCTACCAGAGAGATCACATAATCCAACTGCAACATGAGTTTCCAGAGGGCAGTGTGCATATCTTGGAACTGTATATGTATCTTCTAAAATATAGTCTGCATCCTCAAATCCCTTTATTGTATCACCACGTCTAACTTTACGCCAATGAGCAATATTTGTTTTTGCCTGTGGGAAGAACCATGGAACATGCTCATATTCACCAAGTTCTGGATGAATAAGCAATGCATCATCTTTTAGCGCTTCCATTTGATCAAAAATTGCAGGTAGTTGTTCATATTCTACCTTAACAAGTTTTGCTGCTTGTTTTGCAGTTTTTATATCTCTTGCTACAACAGCTGCAATTTGCTGACCTACATAATGAACTGTATCCATTGCAAAGATAAATCTATCTTTCATATATAAACCAAACTTAAATGGAAAATCTTTTCCGGTGAATACGCCAACTACACCAGGAAAATTCTCCGCTTCGGTTGTATCGATACTTATAATTTTAGCATGGGCTTCTGTGCTCTCTACAATTGCTGCAAAATGTAGATTTGGTCCAAATTCAAGATCATCAGTATAACGAGTTGCTCCTGATATTTTTTCTTTACCGTCAATTCTAACCGATGGTTTTCCAACATGTTTTAAATTATTCATGATGTCCCTCCTCAGTTGCTTCCTGCACAGATTCTAGAATTGGCAGATAACCCGTACAGCGACATAAATTACCCGAAAGAGCTTCCTTTATTTCTTCTAAATTAGGATGTGGATTTTTATCTAATAATTCGGTAGTTGATATTATCATTCCAGGTGCGCAGAAACCGCATTGGAATGCATTTTTATCGAGCATGGTATTTTGAACTTTACTAAGCCCATCTTTAGAAATTCCTTCAACAGTAACAATCTCCTGTCCATCCGTCTCGATTGCTAAAACTAAACAACTTCGTACACTTCTACCGTTAAGAAGAACTGCGCAAGCTCCGCAATCTCCACGGTCGCAACCGCATTTTGGGCTTTTTGTTCCCAATTTATCACGAAGAACATCAAGTAATATTTCTTCAGGTTCCACATAAACGTTTCGCAATTCACCATTCAATCTAAGTGTTATTTTTTTCATGATCTATCACCTTTTAGAAGTGCAACTGATTTTTGCAAACCGCGTTTGAACATTACTTTCATCATGTGAGTTCTATATTCTGCTGAAGAGCGAATATCAGTGATTGGGGAAATTTCACTTGGAATTAATTTTGCAGCTTCTCCTAATAATTCATCAGAAATATCTTTTCCTTTCAAGAATTCTTCAAGCTTTTTCATACGCTTTGGAATAGGACCAACTGCACAATATGCAAAACGGTAATTTTTGTTTGAATCAACACAAATACCTATTCCTGCTTGAGCCAGATCTTCACCTTTATAACGTCCAAGTTTTTCATAAACTCCAGTATGTTGAAAGATAGGAATATTAATTC
>JABIME010000174.1 GCA_018654125.1 Candidatus Cloacimonadota bacterium | reverse complement strand
GCTTTTATTGGTGAACTTGCTTTAGATGGTAGCTTACGCCCTGTTAATGGTGTGTTACCTGTTGCTGTTGCTTGTTGGAAGGATAAACTTGATGGACTCATTCTTCCTTATGAAAATGCTAAAGAAGCAGCTATTATTGATGAATTAAATGTGTATCCTGCTTCCTCTTTAAATGAGGTTGTAAATTTCCTGGAAGATAAAATAAATATTGAACCATTTAAAGTTGATAAAAGTGAAATGTTCTCGCATCTGGATGAAAGCCCTGTTGATATGTTTGATGTGAAAGGGCAATATCATGTAAAACGCGCTTTGGAAGTTGCGGCAGCAGGTGGGCACAACGTACTTATGCTGGGTCCACCTGGATCTGGTAAAACAATGTTGGCTCGAAGAATTTCTACAATATTACCAGGCTTTACACTTGAAGAAGCTTTAGAGACAACCAAAATTCATTCTGTGGCAGGTTTTATAGGAGCACAAAAAGGGATCGTAACCAGCCGTCCATTTCGCTCTCCGCATCATACAATTAGTGATGTTGCATTAATTGGAGGAGGAAGCTATCCAAAACCCGGAGAAGTGTCACTTTCTCATAATGGAGTTTTGTTTCTGGATGAACTTCCCGAATTTAAGAAATCAGTTTTGGAAGTTTTGCGTCAGCCATTAGAAGATGAATTTGTAACAATTTCACGTGCAACTCAAAGTTTAGAATTCCCAGCAAAATTTATGATGGTAGCTTCTATGAATCCTTGTCCATGCGGATATTTTGGAAGTGAGGTAGAAGGACATTCATGTTCCTGCCCAATTGGAAATATTCAGAGATACCGTTCTAGGATCTCCGGACCACTGTTAGATAGAATTGATATTCATATAGAAGTTCCAGCAGTAAAATATGATGAACTCAGCAGTATTCCTACCGGTGAGAAATCTTCAATTATTAGAGAGCGAGTAAATAACTCACGCGAAATTCAATTGAAACGATTTGAGAAAAGTAATATATTCAGTAATTCGCAGATGAGCTCTAAACAGATAAGAAAACACTGCATTCTAGATGAAGACAGTAAATCAATTTTAAAGATGGCAATGGATAAAATGGGATTATCTGCCAGAGCTTACGATAGAATTCTAAAAGTTTCTAGAACTATTGCAGATCTGGAAGGAAGCGAAAACATTTGTGTAGCACACATTAGTGAAGCTGTGCAGTATAGAGGATTGGATAAGAAATTCTGGGAGTAGAGTCTTTGAATACCTAAGAATATTGACACTAATAATGATTCTAAATATTAAAGAACTAGTAATTATAAATCAGGGGCAATATGAAAAAATCAGTAATTATTGTTTTACTCATTTTGGTTGTTTGCTTTGTTCATGCAGAAGATGATAGAAAAATTCGTATTACATCATCAGGTCTATTTTTTGGCAAATATGAATATAAATATACAAGCAGTATCCTTCCTGTTGAAACAAAAGTATTAAAAACAAATTTTCCGATATTGTATTCATTAGGTGTTGAACTAGAATTTACTACAAAAAATAGTTTTATAAAGGGAATTGGCTTCAATGTGATTCCACCTGCAGAACAAATTACTGATGATGCATTTGAGAATTTTGATGAAAGTAAGCATAGGTTAAAGGAGATTTATACCCTATATCTATTTGGTGAAAATATAGATTCTCTTGGAAGATCAAATATATATGGTAGATTAAATTATGGAACTGGCATACCCTATATTTTCTATGGAGCTTTTGGAATGGGTTACAATATTAGTGATAGATGGAGTGTTGAAATAACGTTTAATGGTCATTTATCAACAATTTTTTGGGCAAACTCAACCATAATGTATGTAAATTTAAAAACAGGTTTCAGTTTCTAATTGTTCGCGGATCAAGCGGATTAAAATTCCAAATAATCCAACTCCGTCATCCATACGAATCTCTCACGTTGTTCTCCATAGGAAGGATAGAGTTATAGAAATTTAAGGAAATGAAAAATCTAATTCTCTTTCGAGGTTATTGTTTCAATAACTTTTTTAATATTCTCTTTGCCAATTATTAATACAAGTCCGGATATCATACTAACTATTAATAATAAGCCAAAAACTATTTTACCAATAGGTGTTGTAACACCGTATGAGAAACCTAATCTAACAAAAAATATGACAATTAAGATCATGAAAGTAAAAGAACCAATAGTTTTACTTTTTGTTAGCTTTACGCTTTTATCAAATAATATCCATGATTTGTTGCTTCTCTCTAGTTTAGTTTCAAGTTCGTTAATTACCATTTCAGCTTCAGCAGACATTTTTCTCTCATCTCTCTCAGGTTGTTCTCGATACCCCCCACGTTCCCTAAACACAGCAAAATCTATTTTCTTTATGGCAAAGAGTAAACAGGTTGGACAAACATAAACTTTGGTTTGATAATCATCGGCATTATATATGACTTCTCTGAAGGGCTGTTCACAACTAAAACACTTTCCACTGAAATGGGTATGATCTTGTTTTGCTGAGATCAGTAATTGTTTAAATGTTGTTATATTAAAACTTGATCTTTTTAATAATGACAAATTGTAAATTTGAGAATTACAATTTTCACACTGATGATAAATGCCATTTCCATCATTTTTTTCTGAGTATTCTGAATCACAAAACGGGCAAGTTTTCAATTTTTCCTCCCATGTTCCAATTTACAAAAAAGTTATTATACTTTGTGTAAAGCCTTTTTAAAACTCACGACAGTAATCGCTCACGGATTTACACGGATAAAACGGATTAAAATCCCAATCAACTCAATTCCGTCATCCATACGAATCTCTCACGTTGCTCTCCATAGGAATGATAGAGCTATTTATATTGATCTCACACTTCGATAAACTCAATTATTACATAGTGTTAAATACTTTTATTGTTGACATCGGAAATGATTAGATTTTTTTGTATGGTGTTTACAGAAGAGTATTATTATTTTATAGAAAATAACAATAAGGATGACCCATGTGAGAAACAAGAAAATTTGATGTGTGAAAATAGAGGAGTATTAAATGAAAGATCGCATTACTAACATAATCATTTTAATTGAAATAATAATAATAATATTAGCATTTATAATTTTACCATACTTTAAAATTTTGCATTTTGAAGTAATAAATATGATAATACTGATGGCAACAGCTATAATCATCTTTTGGTATACATTTGAAACAAATAAAATAAGAAAATATGAACAGGAACGAATATCTTTATTGAAAAGACCCATGATTAATATTCACTTATTTCAACACCAAAAAATTCATTCTGATATACGATTAAGAATAACTAATCGTTCTAATGATTTTGCATCATGTTTAGTTAATTTAACCGCTAGTATAAATAGTGAAAATATTAATATAGTACTACCGGGATATTATGGAGATATGTATTGGAATCTCCCATATAATGATTCATCAGAAGGTCATTTTGATTTAAGGGAAATGTTAAGATTGTCTGGAATTTTATCAGAAAAAAATATTGATAATTTAAATACTACAAACACAAGAACCGTAGTTAATAGTATTAGTGAACAATTAAAAAGTAAATTTTCTATAGAATCAAATTTAGAAATAAATTTTAGTGTCGAGGTGTTTAGTTTTAATGAATATGGTAATTTTATTAATTATCTTCCAAAAAGATATAAATTTTCTTTTGCAAAACATACATTAATTCCTGAAATAACTTATGCTGAACCATATTTTGATTTCAACAAAATACCTAGTTGGATTGAGAATGAAGTAAAAAAGAAATATTTAAATATGTAATACTTCATCAAGATTTTACCTGTGAAGTTGTACTGTGATGCAATAAATAAAAAGCTTTGAATGTTTTAGTATTCCCCAAACTCAATAAACATCTTACCAGAATCATGTCCCAAAAAGATAATTCCATCTCTTTCTTTGATTTCTGATAATATTTTCTTCTTAGCGTTGAATGTATCTTTACGGTTTATGTCAAATGCTGTGGTAACGGCTAAATGACGGTTAATTTCCATTGGCAATATATCACCAGGATAATAGGCAAGCTTGTTGTCACTATCAATTCTAACAACCTGTGTTCCTTCGCTGTGTCCGCCAGTGAGTTCTAAAACAACATCTTTAGTTAGCTCGAAATCACCATCAATAAGCTTGTAGTTCCCAATATCTTCTAAAAGTTTAAGATCTTCTTTAAAATTGTAAGATGCGTTATTCAGTTCATCAGGATTTTGGGCAATTTCCCATTCCTTTTGTTGAATTACATGAAGTGCATTTGGGAATGTGAGTTGTTTTTTGTCATCTATAAATGAGACAATTCCACCAGCATGATCAAAATGGAGATGTGTTAGAACAACAATATCGATATCATTTCTGGTAAGCCCAAGTTCCGCGAGTGATTCCAATAAAATGAATTTTGAAGGTGAATATATTTTTTGTACTTTTTCACTTATTTTATTTCCAAGCCCTGTATCAACGAGAATGTTCTTGTTTTCGGAGCGAATCAATAGAAGATTCATGGCAAGTTTGATCCTGTTTTTATCATCAACTTTAACAAGTTTTTGCCATAAAGCTTTGGGCATAATGCCCATTGAGGCGCCGGCATCTCCAAACCAATAACCGGCAGAGATCATTTTACAGTCGGTTAAACCGATTTTGATTTTGGCTTCCTATTTGCAGATTTATTAGCAGGAAGAACAACCACACGTTTTCTGGAACCGTCACCAATGGTTCTGGTTCTAAGTGAGCTGTCTTTCTCTATTTGCTGATGAACAACTTTTCTGTTGCTGGCATGAAGTGGTTCGAAGGTATAACTTTTTCCAGTATCTTTAACCTTTTTTGCGATGCTGTCCACTTTTTCCAGTAATGCTTTTTTACGTCTATCGCGGTATCCATCAACGTCTATAATAATTTGTATTTTTTTCTTCTCAGCTTTGTTAACCATTTGATTTAAAAGATGTTGGAAACTATCAAGCAACTTCGCTTCCTTCCCAATAATAAACCCTGCATCTTTAGAATTATTTATTGTTACCATGTATGTGCTGTCTTTTTGAGTCACTTCAACATTGCCGGTAGTAATATTCATCTTTGCCAAGATTCCCTCAGCAAAATCTTTAGTCATTTTAATTATTTCATCTGGATTGCTGTTAACTGCAACTTCTTTTTTAGCAGGACTTTTCTTAGTAACTTTTTTACTTTTTATTTTCCTGATTTTTGTGTTTTGTTTGGGAACGTTTTGCTGTTTTGGTTTTACCAAGTGTGCTTTACTTTGTTTATACGTAAATTTTATAGTTGTTGGTTTTACACCAAAAATTCCCATGAAACCGCTTGAGCCTTCTTTTACTACTTCAAATTTGAAATCGTTGAGCCCAAGATTGTGCTCTTTCATAAAATCAGATATTATTCTTGAGGTTGATTTTCCTGTAACTAAAGTTTCTTTCATTGTTGTATATTCCTTACATAAATTTTTTCTTGATAAAATACTGCTGAATAGAACCGATTATAGAGAAAACAGTCCAGTATAAAACTAATCCAGATGATAATCCTTTAAAGATAAAGAACATCATGATAGGCATAAAATACATCATCATTTTTTGAGATTGTTGTTGTGCTTTTTGTTTGTCATCCATTCCATCTAAAGTTGCTTTAGAAGGAGCCATGAGTTTTTGCTGAACGAACATAAATACTGCCATTAAAATTGGGAGCGCCCAAATTGGATCTGGTTCAGAGAGGTCTGGTAACCAGCCAAAACTTGCTTGTCTTAACGAAATTGAATATCTTAAAAGCGGATACAGTGCAAATATAACTGGCATTTGAAGCAGCATTGGAAGGCATCCACCTAGTGGATTTACACCGTGCTCTTTATATAATTTTTTAAGTTCCGCATTCATCTTTTGCGGATCACCCTTATATTTTGCCTGAAGTTCTTTTGTAAGTGGTTGGATCTTCTGCATTTTGGTTGTAGATTCAAAACTCTTATGAGTTAATGGATAGAGAAGTGTTTTAAGAATAATAGAAAAAATAATTATTACAACACCCCAACTTGGAATAAACCCATATAAAAAGGATAAGAACCAGAGGAATAATTTACTTAAACCTTGTAAAAATTTTGGTCCCATTTCCACAATGTTCTCAATTCCAATACCATATGCTTTTAATCTGCCATAATCTAGTGGACCTAAATACAAATTATAGTTGTGATCTATCTGAGAGCCAATAGTTGAAACCGATAATTTCATAGAAGGACTTTCCTCTAATTTAAAAGCAGAGATCTTGTTCATTTCTATCAGTTCATCAGCTATTATTGCCATTGTAAAATATTTGGAACGAACCGCAGCCCAGTCGATACTTCCGGAAGCTTTTCTCTCTTCTTTAAGTTTAGATAGTGCTATCTTATTAATGTCATTATCTACCTGAGAAATAACAGCATATTCTCTGTTTTTCATTTTCAGATAATCTTCCGTATCGGCAATACCACCGCCAAAATCAATCTCATAACCGCTTACATTTTCAAAGCCGTTAAGTTGTGTTTTCATGTTAACTTGATAGTCGTCTTCCAGTGTGAATATCTTTTTGTAAGTTCCTTTTTCTGTATTGGAAATAAAAGTAACTTTGCGGCTGGCTTCATTTATTTCATATTGGAACGGTATGCTGGAATAGTTGGAAATATTACCGACTGTATCATTAAGTCTGGTATTAAGAATACTACTATTTTCATTAATTAATTCAACAAAAGAAACCTTATCTTTCATAAAGAATCCCTTAAGCTGAACCGAATTGATAACTGCACCTCTGTTACTGAAAGTTACTATAAAAAGTTCATTTTCTAAAACGATATTATCGTTGATATCAACATCGTTATCAAGTGCAATGATTTCAGTTTCGTTTGCTAGGGGTTGTTCGAGGGGAGTGGTTGTTTCTGCTGTTTGTTGTTGTGTGTCTGTAACGTTTTCTGTAGCTTGCTGATCTTGCGTAGCTGGCTTATTTCTTTTCCAAATAAATTCACTGCTAATCCAAAATACAACAAGTATAAGCAAAACAGCTAAAAGTGTTTTTTTGTCCATGAATTCTCCTTATGGTAGCGGGTCGTGACCACCCTCATGAAACGGGTGACACTTTGATATTCTGAAAATCGATAATTTCAGGGCTTTTAGGAATGAGTACTTAGAGAATGCCTGATATGAATATTGACTGCAAGTTGGTGTAAACCGGCAAGAAGGTGGTAGTACAACAGAAATATATCTTCTATAAAAAGTTATGATCAATAATGCAACTTTGTTAAAAACTTTCATTTTATATTTTCAAATAATTGAACTAATTCTTCCTTAATTTTTTGCCATATAGCAGTTCCCGCATCGGGTTTTGCTATTATCACCAATTCTACACCAGCTGGATGTAATTCTTCATGTTCTCGTAGGAAGGCACGAACACGGCGCTTCACTTTATTTCTAATTACCGCATTTCCCACTTTTTTACTAACTACGATTCCAGCTGCAAAATGATCTTCAAGTATTTTCTTCTTTAAAAAAACAAAGAGACTACCTTCAGTTTTTATATTATCTCTATAAATACTCTGGTATTCTCTTTTTGAGGTTATTGATAGCATTAATCGCTTACAGTTAAGCGAGTTCTACCTTTTGCTCTTCTTCTTGCTAAAACTTTGCGGCCGGCTTTTGTAGACATTCTCAATCTAAAGCCGTGCTTATTTTTCCTCTTTCTATTATGAGGTTGATAAGTCCTTTTCATCTTAGATCTCCTTTAAAAATTTCCAATTTATATATCAGATAACTCTTTATTTTATACCTTTTTATAAAGGCTGGAACAAACTGAAATATGAAGTCTTACTGTCAAGATTTATTTGCTTAACAGCATAACCACACTATCTGAAGATGGTTTGTCCCCTTTCTGGTCCCACAGAAACTATTGTTACATTCTTGCCGATAAGCTCTTCTATTTTCGCTATATATTTT
>JABIME010000173.1 GCA_018654125.1 Candidatus Cloacimonadota bacterium | reverse complement strand
TCCTCTGCTTTGCTGTTTGTTCCTTGCTAAAGTTGCCAATAATATATTCTCAAACCAAGGCCAATCAAGACGTGTATTATCGTATAAAGATTTATCTTGAGAATAGAATAAATCCGCTTTTATTCTGTAATCTTCTAATTTTCTGGAATAATTAATAAAATGTTTTTGTGATTGTCCTGTTAACCTGCTATTCTTGTACCATTCCAAAGATTCTGTATTTCCCGGAAGTTTCTTGAAGAAATCCTGAAAGAGCAATTTGTACGATAATATTCCTATTGATCCATAATATTCTAAGCTTAAATTTGCATCATAAATAGATTTATCATTGAATTCCCTGATTCTTGAAGTATCGGGATCATCCTCGGGGATATATTCAAAATCATTACGGGCAAAGCTCTTCCTAATAAAAGCATAAAACTGCAGCTTGGAATTTGCTGCCGACAGTGTAAGTGAGTGTTTATCTAAACCGAATGAGCCAAAAGAATGATCTGTATTCACCGTATATTTATTGCTTGCTCGTTTTGTGTTTATGTTAATAATCCCACCCATTGAACCTGCACCACCAATACTGCTCGAGCTACCTCTAATGATTTCAATACTCTCTATGATCTCTGCCGGGATAGTTGAAATATCGAATGCAGCTCCGGTTTTATTTAATGGAATTCCATCTAACATAATTATTGTATGACGCGCCTTATAACCGGGAAAAACTATCTTCTGTTCTTCTCCGATAAGAGGTGTTCCAGATATCTGAAGATCAGAATTGTCTCGCAGGATATCTGCAGCTGAACCGGAATTACTGCCAGTATTTATAACTATAATTTCACCTGAACCAATAAGTTCTTTTTTTCTTTTTTCGATTACCCGTAAACCCTCTATTGAAATCACATCTTTTTCTAAAGTTACAATTTCTTTCATTTCACCAATAATCATCTTTTTATCTTTATAACTGATCTTATGAAAATTTACATTATCTTCTACCGAAACATCCACTAAGGTAAAGCTTCCATTTATTCTTGTGATTACTGCCCTTTTATTAACTGTAATTATCACATTTACTATTGGATTTCCCTCAACATCTACAACACGTGAATCAATGTTTAAGCTTACTAATTGTAATGTGATAAATAAGATAAATACTATTATTTTAATTCGCATTTTTCCCCGGGTATATCAGGTTTGGTTTTCCTGAAATTGGATTTCTTATTATTTTTAGATCTGCATTATATAATTCTTTTAAATTCTTTGAATTTACAATTGTTTCCGGGATTCCATCAGCAATAACAATTCCCTGTTTTAACATTACAATTCTTTCACAATATTCACTGGCTAAATTAATATTATGAGAGACCAAAATAATGAGCTTATTATGCTCTCTGTTTATATCAGAGAGCAATTGCATTATATCTAATTGATGATTTATATCGAGATTTGCAAATGCTTCATCCATAAGCAGTACCTTTGTTTCTTGTGCTAGAGCTCTAGCAATGGATACACGTCTTCTTTCTCCACCGCTCAGTTGAGAATACAATTTATCTTTCAATGAGATGAGATCTAGTTGCATTAAGATTTGCCCTACTTTTCTCTTATCTATATTTGTGTAATTCTGCCAGCGTCCAAGATATGGGAATCTACCCATTAAAACAAGATCTTCAACTGTGTAATCAAATTGAAGTTGGAAATCCTGCGGAATTATTGCAATCTGCTTTGCTAATTCCTGCCGTGACCAATCGTGAATCTCTTTTCCGGTAATTATCACTTCTCCGGTTTTTTCAAGTTGGAAATCGATGATCCCATTTAGTAATGTTGATTTTCCTGCGCCGTTGGGTCCTAAAAGAGCACAGAATTCTCCCTTATGAAAATCTAGTGATAGATCCTCCAATACTTTTTTTTTCTGATACGAAACACTAACATTTTTTAAATTTATCATATATTTTACCTTTTATAAAAAAACAATTTGCCAATTCATACTAATTTAATATGTTATCCTCTGAGGAGAAGAAAATGATTATTTCAACGAAGACTGAATATACGGTGAGAGCACTTACAGAACTCGCCATAAACTCTGCAGATAAACCGGTTTCAATAAGTGATATCTGCAAGAATCAGAATCTTCCTGTGAAATACATTGAACAACTCTTTAGAAAGTTGAAACAGTATGGTCTCATCACAAGCATCCATGGAGCCAAAGGTGGCTATCAACTTGCAAAAGAAATTCATAATATTTCACTCAAGCATATTATGGAAGCAGTTGATGAAAACTATGTTGCCCCTTTTTGTAATGGGAAAGATGAGCATGCACACTGCATTGGATTACCCTGCGGTTTTAAAGAACTTTGGGATGAAATAAATGAACATACTGAAAATTATTTTGACTCAATAAAGCTTGATCAAATCGTAGCTAGACTATAAGGAGAATTTATGGATAGAATATATTTTAATAATTGCTTAACTTCTAAACCCGCACCGGAAGTTGTAAAATTAACAACTGAATACATGAATAATAGATTTTATTTTCCAGAGAATTTTAATGCAATGGGAACAACAACATCCGAAGATCTGGACAATGCAAAAAGAGTAATTGCAAATTCTATTGGAGCCAATTCAAAAGAGATACATTTTACTTCTGGTGGAACAGCTGCAAACAATTTAGCAATAAAGGGTTACTTAACTGCTAACTCTAATAAAGGAACGCATATTATTTGCTCAGTGATAGATTACCCAGACATCCTAACCAATGCCGCATTTTTTGAAAATAGCGGTTTCGATGTAACTTATCTTGAAGCTGACAATGAAGGGTTTATTGATCTTGAACAACTCAAAAATTCAATTCGTGAAGATACAATTTTGTTTATGACAACTATTGGAAATCATACTGTTGGAACGATCCAGCCACTAAAAGAGATCAAAGAGATATTAGATAGTGCAGAACAGAAGATCGCAATTCATGTTGATGCTTGTGAAGCATATGCTCGCATTCCAATTAATGTTAATGAATTAGGAATTGATTTGATGACTATCAGTGCTCATAAAATTCATGGACCTCAAGGGATTGGTGCATTGTATCAACGAAAAGGAATTAAACTTGGGTTAGTTCAGCATGGAGTTAACCGAATGGATAATCTTCAAACAGGTGGATTGAACATTGCATCTATTGCCGGTTTTGCTAAAGCTGTTGAACTTGCTTTTGATGAAAAAGAAGATAATATGTCTAAGATCCGTAAATTATCTGATTATTTACTCAATAAAATTGAAACTACAATTCCAGATACATTATTGAATGGTCCTCG
>JABIME010000172.1 GCA_018654125.1 Candidatus Cloacimonadota bacterium | reverse complement strand
ATCATATATTTTTTAGCTGCTCTTTTTATCTGAGTTTCCATTCTTTTAGAAATATTCTCACCTTTGTTATTAGCTATATCCAGTAAAATTATTTTTGCCTTTTGCCAATTACTTTCAAAAGTTAAAACAATCTCTATTTCATTCCAAAGATATTTAAACCCTTTATCATAATTTGCCAGATCCTGCGAAAATATTTTACCATTTGGAATATGAACTAATCTACCTGTACTTTGATCCGCATGAACCCAGTTACCAATTTCTAAAAGTGTGAACTCAAAAAAATTCTGATCTATCACATCACCTGCAAATTTACCGATTTGTACCCTATCTCCCACATTAAATGGTCTTCTGGAAATTATATAAAGCCAACCAGCAAGATTTGCAAGAACATCTTTCAGGGCAATAGCCACACCTGCAGAGAGCAATCCAAGATATGTAACCAGAGATTGAGCACCTTTAAACCAGATTCTTCCAACTAGAATAATTAGAATAATAAAGATCGTTGAATTTATTAGTTTTCGCCAGTGATATTGAGTTTTTACATCATTAATATTTCTATTAATAAGTTTTACAATTAATATTTTAATAAGCCAAATAAAAATTATTAAGGCTACAGATTCAATAAGTTTTATCATAAAAGGTGAATTAATATATGGTATATTTTGAATTGCGGTTTTAATTGAGTTTAAAAATTCCTGCACTAATCACTCCTAAAACTCTTGATCAATCGAATTTCTACTCTCCTGTTCTTCTTTCTATTCGCAGGATTATTATTAAGAACAAGCGGTTTAAACTCTCCATACCCCATTGCTTGCATCTGTTCTGGAGGGAAGAAATTATTGTCCATAAAGAATTTTACAACATTTAATGCTCGAGCAGATGAAAGTTCCCAATTAGAGGCATAATTTCCACTCAATATGGGGATATTGTCAGTATGGCCTTCCACCCGTACCTGCCAGCCAGGTTCACCATTTATCCTGCTTTGAATATTTCTTGCTACTTGCGCAAGTGTTCGCAGGGATTCCCATTTTAGAAGAGCATCTCCAACTCCAAATAGCACCTCACCTGGAATTGTGATAACTTGTTCATTCAAATCTAAAAGTGAATCCAATATAGCTAGTTCGATCAGTCGCTCATTTTGTTCTACAATTTGCTTATTCTGATCTATAATCGTCTTATTTTTTTCATAATCCATTGTTATATAAAAGAATACAAAGAAAACCAATAGAAGGGTCATGAGATCAGCATACGGGATCATAACATCCAATAAGTTTTGGTTTTCATTTGCTTCATCGCTAAGATCCTGAATTCGGCTCTGCTTTGAATACAAATTATTTGCTAACATGTCTTCTGTTATCAATGCAAATACCCTTCTAATTTCTCTTTGATCTTATGAGGATTTTCATTTTTCTTAATAGAAATTATTCCAGCAATTATTATTTCTCTAATTCTTGTGTCCGTATTATTTTTATCTCTAATTTTACCTGACAAAGGTTTAAAAACCAATGCAGCTAATATAAGTCCGTACAAAGTAGTAACAAGAGCAAGACCCATTGCAGCGGGAATTGCAGCAGGATCTTTTACCCTGTACAACATTGCTATAAGCCCGATCACTGTTCCCATCATACCAAACATGGGTGCAAAGCTACCGGCAATTCTAAATACACGTTCTGCAATAATATTTTTTTCGGTCATAGATCTATTATCCCGTGACATTACAACTTCAATATGTTCAATATCCTCACCATCAGCTACAAGATTAATACCTTTAGCTAAGAATGGAATTTCTTGTGTAGATTCATTTTCGATAAGACTTTTAAAACTAGTTTCGCGTGATTGTTTACTTATATCTAACAATAAATCTATGGTGTAAACATCGGAATATTGTTTATCTTTGAATATTGCTAACAAAGATTTTCCTGCATTCCTTAAAGCTTGCGGAGAGAAATAGATGATCACAGCAGCTAAAGTACCACCAAATGTAATAGATAATGCCGGCCAGTTTAGATATAACGATGGTTCTTGTTT
>JABIME010000171.1 GCA_018654125.1 Candidatus Cloacimonadota bacterium | reverse complement strand
TTATCGATCTATCAAAGATCAGTAGAGAGAATGCTTAATGCACCTGAAAATTCAGTAATCGCTTTTGACAAAAAATTCTTTGAAGCTTTCAAAGAAAAATTGGTGAGTTCAAAATGAGAAAGATATTTGTATTAATGTTCATTATCTTCACTTCAATACAATTAAGTGGCTTTGAATGGTATTTGACTCATCAAATTACCTCAACTTCTACATTCTACATAGATCAAAGCAACCTTGATACTGATTTGAATTATAAACCAACATTAGTTTTTGACCTTATCCAAAGTGATGATCATTATCTGGATTCAGAAATTTCATACGATTTTAATTTAAAACTAGTAAGAATAAATAATCATGGAAAACATCAAAACAATGAATTCAAGATTACAGGAGACCTCTATAGAAGCTGGTTAAGATATTCAACTTCTCAATCTGAAATTAGAATTGGATTGCAAAAGATAAATTTTGGACCTGCCCAAATTATCCGCTCTCTTCAATGGTTTGACAACATCGATCCAAATGATCCGACCCAAATGACAGAAGGTGTAAAAGCATTTCTTGGGAGATACTACTTCATAAATAATGCAAATATTTGGCTATGGGGAATCTGGGGAGATGCCAATGAAACAGCAATCGATAAATTCTTTTATGAAGAAGATAATCTAGAATTTGGTGGAAGAGTTCAGTATCCTTTCCAATATTGTGAAGCAGGCTTTTCTGCACATCACAGTCCAACTGATAAGCAAACTTTCAATACAGAAACAAAATATGGGATTGATCTTCGATGGGATATGACTTTAGGGTTTTGGATAGAATCATGTTTAAATGTTTATAGTAACTCTCAGCAAAACAATTACTCAAGACAACTTACTTTAGGAACAGACTACACTTTTGGAATTGGAAATGGAATTTACAGTCTGTTTGAACATCAGTATTTTTCGGAAGTTCAAGAAAATATTTGGAATCCATCAGATAGATCAGGAGCTAGTTCATTAATGATTAGTTATCCGCTTGGAATGTTTGATTCTGTAAGAAGTATAATAACATATAACTGGCAACCAGAGCTTTACAACTTGTTTTTATCATATAATCGTAATTATGATTTTCTTTCAATATACATAAATTGTTTTGGAAATATTGGTAACGTAAGTTATTTTGAATCGATTCAATTAATACTAGAAGCAAAATTTTAAATTAAATAGAGGAGTTATTATGGCTCATATTAGAATTAATAAAATGTTAAAAGATTACCCAATCGGTAGAGGGAAATTTACTGCATTAAAGAGTATTGATCTGGAATTTGAAAAAGGTGAATTTACAGGAATTGTGGGTCCAAGCGGTTCAGGGAAAACAACTTTGCTTAATATTATCGGCTCACTTGATGTGCAAACAGAAGGTTTGGTGGAAGTTATGGGAAATGAGATTAAAACTCTATCTGCTAAACAATCTTCCCGCCTGCGCAGTGAGCATATTGGTTTTATTTTTCAAACTTATAATCTGCTACCTGTTTATACTGTTTATGAAAACGTTGAATTCCCACTTATTCTATTGGGGATGTCTGCACCTGAACGTAAGAAAGCTGTTTTAGATGCATTGGAGTGGGTTGGGTTAACAGATAAGATAAAATCAAGACCAGCTCAACTTTCCGGTGGTGAATGCCAACGTGTGGCAATTGCCAGAGCTATTGTGAAAAAACCTGATATTGTTCTGGCAGATGAGCCAACAGCTAATCTTGATGCAGAGAATTCTCATCACATACTAAAAACAATGAGAAAAATTAATGAGGAATTGGGAACTACATTTATTTTTTCTACCCACGATGCAAAAGTGATTTCCTACCTTAAGCGTAAGATCACGCTTCTTGATGGTAAGGTTTCCAATGATGAAGTAATCAACGGAGGTTGATCATGATCCTTAAACTAGCAACGAAAAATATATTGGGAGCCGGTTTTCGAACTTGGCTGAACATATTCATTCTTTCCCTCTCATATTTTGCAATAATCGCTTTACAAGGATTCTTTGTGGGCTGGCAGGATGATGCTTCCCGTGAAATGAAGAACTGGGATTTTGCAGGTGGACAATACTGGCAAGAGAGCTATGATCCTTATGATCCGTTTACATTGGAAGACAGCCATGCAGCAATTCCTGAAGATCTGCAAAAGATGATAGTAGAAGGTAATGCAATTTCAATTCTGCTTTCTCCAGCTACGATCTATCCCGAAGGAAGAATGAGAAATATTGTGCTTAAAGGAATCGATCCAAATCAATGCCTTATTGACCTTCCAACGAAACACCTGATAGATACTGATGGAGAGATCAATTGTATCATTGGCTCCGGATTTGCTGATAATCTGAATATTAAAGAAGGTGATTACATCGTATTACGCTGGCGTGACAAAAATGGAACTTATGATGCCCGTGATATCAAGATAGCTCACGTTTTTTCTACTACTGTACTCACTGTAGAGAGCAACCAGATCTGGATGTCTTTACAAACTCTGCAAGAAATGCTGGATCTTCCAAATGAAGCAACGATCATCACAATAAAAGATGAAATGTTTAATAAAGAAATTTCCGGTTGGGAACATAAAGATCTGGATTTTCTGCTAATCGATCTTACAAACATGATCCAGGCAAAGACCATGGGTTCTTCTATCATGTATGCAATACTACTTTTCC
>JABIME010000170.1 GCA_018654125.1 Candidatus Cloacimonadota bacterium | reverse complement strand
GTTTTTTCGGATAACCAGGCTCCACCAAGTTCAAAAATTACAAGAGCTGGAATAATTGTATTAAAAATACGCATTCCACCACTTCCCTTTAGAAGCGTCATTACAAGAACAGTTTCTACAGCTGCCATACCAGCCTGCGGCAGCATCAGCTTGGGTAATGCAGATGTAACGTTCTGAGCTTGTCCTGTTATTTTACAGCCTACCCAGTTTCCAACGAGTTTACCAACTGTTCTGAGTACCAGATATCCAATAACATATCCCAGGGTATCAAATGAGAAACTCTCGATTTCTATATTGGCTCCGATTATTGCAAAAAATACTAAATTGAACATTGGCATAATATTTCCAATTTTTAGTGAATCGAAAATCGCATGAAAATGGAAGTTTGAAATAAGAAAACCCGCTACAATTGCAGTTATTAAAAATGGAAGATGAAAGTGCATTGCCACTGCAGTTCCCATAGCAATTACACCCATTAATATCAAAAACATCTCAATAGATGGTGTAGGATCCTCAGCGATAACTTTGGCAATGTAAGTTCCCAGCTCCTTTTTTTGTTCGGCAGATGCGGTTGTTCTTTTTATGGTTAGCTTAAGAATAAGAAAAATTCCAAAACCAATAAGACAGGCAAAAAATATTTCTTTTGCAACTTCACCTGAGATATGAAAAACAGAGAGTTCTTTTCCTTTTTGAATGAAAAGTGCAATACTAAGAAAAATTGAGAAAAATACAACTTCAATAATGTCATCCAGGACAACTATATTAGCAACCAGATTTTTTAATGAACCTTCAATTTTTAGCTTATTCATTAAAATGAATGTTAGCGCAGGTGCTGTAGCAATACCTATAGAACCTATAATAAGAGAGTTTATAATATTAAAATCGAACAGAAGCCAGAAACCCAGGAAGAGCAGAAGCCACGTTAACAGAGCCTGCAACACGCAGATAAGAGTTGCACTTAAACCAACTTGCTTCAGCCTGTCTCTGTGAAGTTCTTCTCCCAGTGAAAAGGCGATCATTCCTAGAAACAGAAATACAAAAAATTGAAAACTCTGCAGAATCTCTGTATATTTTGCGAAATCGGTATTAAAGAATGTGTAAACTGGTTTTAATAATGCACTATTTTCATATGCATTATAATGCTGCAAAATATTGTGAACTAGTTTCAGGAAGTGAGGCCCAACAACGATACCCCCTAATATTTGCCCTACTACTTCACCAATTTTAAGTTTTTTAGCAATTGTTCCACCAATATAAGCTGCAATAATTAGAAGTCCAATTTCCATAATCTGCATTTTCATGAATTGCAATTCCATGTACTATCTCTCCCTATCCTCACTCCATTGAACAGAATATCCAGAGCTTACTTTTGATTCGTTGAACCGCCCGTAAACCAGCTCTGAATAATAGATTCCGTGTAGATACATAATTCAACCTTTTCTATCTTGCCGAATAATTTGAATTGAGTTTATTTAGTAAAGATATTTAGGATTTGCCTTCTGTAACTCGGATCAACAGACTGCCGACTTCTCCAGCTCACAAACAAAAAATATATTAAAGCAGAAGAAAAAGTTTAAGCACATATAAAAAATTAATGAGCCAATAGAAATTATCGGCTCATTTTTTATTTCCTCAGAATCTTCGCTGAGCAGGCTCTAATGTTTGGTAGCTGTAACGCCCATCTTTTCGGGCTTGAAACTGTTTGTTATGCCTATTGTTTTGAAACCAATCTCTTTAGAAAACACACTTAAATAAATAATTCTTAGTTATTTTATCACAACACGCACTAACCCTTAATTCTATGTGTAGATTAATATCTTTTGTATTGACAACATTTCTCAATATTATATTTGAACACTTATTCAAATGAGGATAAAAAAGAGGGATTATAATGAGAAAAGCAAACAAAGTATGTGATATATTCTGTTTCAATGAAACAAAAGTGGAAAAAATCAAATCGGAACTTCTTAAAGATGAAACAATGTTAGAATTGGCTGAAGTTTTTAAAGTAATATCCGATAAAAACAGAGCAAAGATACTTTTTTCACTGAAGGATAATGAGCTCTGTGTTTGTGATATTTCCCACATACTCGGCATCAGTATTTCTGCTGTTTCCCATCAATTAAGGATACTTCGTAATAATAAACTGGTAAAATTCAGAAATGAGGGAAAGATTGTTTTCTATTCTCTTCCTGATAACAAATTAATAAATCTGCTCGAAGAAGGACTGAAATTTTTGAAAGATAAATAAGGAGAAATAAAAAATGAGAAAAACGTTATTAATAATCTCGATTGCAGTTACCCTAATCCTAATCATCGGATGCGGAAGTAAAGGCTCGGGATCACCCCAAATTGAGACTGTTCCAACCACAAAACTAGAAGAAGTTCTGGCTAAAGCCGAAGAATTTACTGATAAAAATGTTACCGTAAAAGGCAATTTTTTTGCTTCTTGCACCGATTCCTGCTGTGATAATGAGTTTATCCTGAAGGACGGAATAAATCAGATTAAAGTATTTAAAAGTAAAGAGTTGGAATTGCCAAAAATGAAATCTTCTCAACCAATCAGGATTTCAGGTATTCTTAAGGCAACTGCAGAAAATCCCGTCATTCTGGCAAGTTCTGTTGAGATCATAAAATGAAGTTTTATCAATTTGCCTTTAAGAATCTTATCCGCAGCAAAACACGAACACTTCTCACTGTTCTGAGTATTTCAATGACGGCTTTTATCTTGTTTATGGTTCTCTCCCTGAATAGAGGTTTCGAGAGTTCGGTAAAGGAAGATCTTGTAGAAGGAATCGGAGCACATCTGTTTATCGCTCGTGGTGGTTGTCCGATGGATGCCGCTTCCATCATCGCTCAAGGTGGAATCAGCCCAATGTATATTCCTGAAGAGGTTCTACAAAAAATTCAAGATGTGGAAAGCATAAAACACATAATGCCGTTCAAAATTTTCTCTATAACCACTTCTGATGGAATGCGAACGGATATTTTCTGTGGAGTAACCAAAGAAGTTGAGCAAATGAAAGGTAAATGGAAATACCAAAAAGGCGGTTGGTTCCCAAATGACGACTCTGTGATTCTGGGTGCTGATATCGCTGTGATAGAGCAGCGAAAGGTCGGTGATAAAATCTATGTGGAACATTTTGATAAGGAATTTGAAGTTGCAGGAATATTGGAATATGCTTACAATCAAGATGATGGGATGTTCTTCTTACCGCTTAAGACCGCGCAAAAATTGATAAACAGGGAAGGAAAACTTTCTGCCATTGCTGTAAGTGTAGAGGATATTGATAATCTTGATTTCTCAAAAATGGAGATCAAATCTCATCTGGCAGACGATTATATGGTGCTCACACCCGAAGCTATCGGAAACGATGTGATGAACTTCTTCAACAGCACCAGAACCATTATGTTTGCAGTTCTTTTCTTTACTCTGATAGTTAGTACGGTAGGAATCGCCAATACGATAATCACGATGATTTATGAACGAAGAAAGGAATTTGCCTATTTAAAATGCGTTGGTGCTAGTTTTCATGATATTTATAAAATCATTTTGTACGAATCATTAATACTTTGTAAAACAGGTATCATTATAGGAATTTCTTCAGGGATTTTGTTATCAAGTTTATTTGAAGGATACGTAAGGAAGTTTCTACTGACTTCATATATTTCTCAGACAGCCGAAATAATCCGTCCGGGATTTGATATTGCATTAATTACTATGTTTATTGTTCTTGTAATTGGGCTTCTGGCAGCTACTTATCCTGCTATAAAAATATCTAAGATAATGCCAATGGAGGCTATCCGTAATGAATAACAAAATTATTGAACTAAAAGATGTTTCTAAAATATATCGGAGAGGTTCGGAAAATATCTGTGCAGTAAATAAAGTGGATCTGGTTTTGAACAAAGGTGATTTTTGCGCTATAGTTGGTGCTTCCGGTTCCGGAAAAACAACTTTGATGAATCTAATCGGTTGCATAGATAATCCGTCCGTTGGCACAGTAAAGATCAAGAACACAGATGTTAGTGGCTTACCTCAGAAAGATTTAACCAA
This sequence comes from Candidatus Cloacimonadota bacterium, assembly GCA_018654125.1. The sequence goes on along the minus strand of JABIME010000170.1, from coordinate 3,531 downwards.
AATCAGAAGAGATACTCTCGGTTTTGTTTTCCAGCAATTTTTCCTTATTCCCACCTTAACAGCTTCTGAGAATGTTCAGATACCGGGACTTTTTGCAAAAAATACCCAAAGAATAAAACGAGCTGAAGAACTTCTCGATCTGGTTGGATTATCCGAAAGAATCCATCATCGTCCGGGAGAGATGTCCGGAGGAGAAATGCAGCGAACGGCTATTGCCAGAGCTCTGATAAATTCTCCCGAGATTCTATTGGCAGACGAACCGACAGGAAACTTGGATTCGGAAAATGCCAAAATTGTTTTTGATACTTTTAAGAAACTGAACAAAGCCGGACTCACAATAATTGTAGTAACTCACAGCAAAGAACTGGCAAAAAATGCCGACAAGATCATCACTATCAAAGATGGAAAAATCCAAACTGATTAAAGCTTCTATTTGCCTGTTACTTTTTTTAAGCTTTCAGGCAAAGGCCTTGCAAATTGATTTGGAAGGCAGTATGCAATACCAAAATACGGATTTCAAACAAAACAACACTTCAATAAATATGGTTGGATTGGGACTGAGAAAAATCATATCTGATAAAAAAGGTGACAGGCTTCAGCTTTTCCTAAAAACAGAAGCTGAGGATAATTTCGAAGAAATAAATCTTTCTCAAATTTATGCTAAATACAAAGGACCGATGGGGAAATGGAATCTTACTTTGGGCAGAAGCTTAATCCCGTTTGGAATGATCACTGATTTCGATTCGGAATTTCTGATCTTAAAGACTCAGGAGAAAAAAACAGTCGGCTTCAAAACAACTGACGGACTGAAGTTATCGGGATTTTGGAAAAACATTGATTATGAGATGTTGGTAAGTCCCGGAAAGTGGTCAGAACATTCCAATAAGATTTCCGAAGATAAAATGATTGCATTTAAGTTGTCCCACAAAGGATTTGATGTCGAAGATTGGCAGTTTGGAGTTTCATTTCTTACAGGTGAATTTGCTGATACAGACAAGAGTTTAGCGAGCGTGGACATCATAAAATTCAAAGGACTTTTGGTAAGCAGAAACGAATTTGCAATCGGAAAAGCAGAAGACGAATATCTTTATTCTGTGTTTGCAGGCATCGATTATTCTGTTCTTCCAGCTGTAGATCTAAATCTGGCTTACACATTTTTCAAAACAGAGTTTACAGAAAACACTGCTTTATTGGGTTTTTCTTACAATACACCCGTTTATGGTTTTATGTTGAGAGCTGGGAACAAATATACTTTCAAAGACGATACAGGAGAAGACAAAAATGAAATATTTATCCAAATTTATAATCGCTTTAGTCATTTTTTTTAGTTTCACAGAATTCTGCTTTGCGGAAGAAACGTATCAGTGTATCTGGAGAAATCCGGAACGCACAATGATGCGCATCTTTCCTGAGGCTAAGGACTATAAAACCATTACAAAGAAAATTCCTGCGGAAGATCTGAAAGTAATTGAAGAAAAAGCAGGAGCACTTCTGCCCGGGCAGAAAGACGCTTTCCAATATTATGAACTATTCGGTGAAGATAATGCTTCCTTAGGATACATTTTTGCAAGTACTCAAAAAGGTGAATACGGGGCTATCGAGTTTGTTTTCGGTGTGGATACGAAAGGCGAGATTATAGGGATTTATGTACAGCGTTCACGCGAGAGAGATAAAGAATTCAAGAAACAAGAGTTTTTGGATTTGTTCATAGGGAAGACAATTAATAAACTTGATAACATAGAATATGTAGAGACTGTAGGAACTCAAGCGGTTTTTTACGGCTTAAAAAAAGAACTTACAGCTTTTCAGGTGCTTAAATAACTTGAAAGAAACGTTATCACTAAATCAGAAATTAAACATATCATATATATTCTTTACTATCTTTCCGAAATTTTGATAACAATATTTCCTCTTTTTCTACCGGTAGATACATATTTGTATGCTTCAACTGCCTCATCAAGAGAATATGATTTATCAATAAAAGGATTTAATTTACCTTCCTGAACTAAATTTTTTAAGTATATTATATCATTTATGTTTTCATCTACCATACCAACAAATAATTTCTGCTTTCATTTCATCTCTCCTGTTTCATCAATTAGTAAATCTACAACAACAAATGTGCATAATGTTTCGCGTGTGCGGCGGAATCAGAATGATTCAGCCCGAACACACAGCTAAACACTGAACCGTAAGGTTCAGCCAAAATAAACCACCGACTGAACCGACGACACGTTTGTTATGCCTATTCTTTCAAAAATCAATCTTTTAAGAAAATACATTTCACTTGATTACATTTTATTTTTAAATTTCATTTCAATTAGGGTTGCCTTATTTGCTTCATATTCAAAATCAATTTCTAAGTTTTCGTTATGGTCTTCAATCACGATTTTAGCCTTTGAAGGGAAAATTACTTTCTTCTCTTTATTGTATCCAGATTCAAATTCGAGTTTGCATCTAAAGTCAGAAAGTCTAATAAACTTCCCATTTCCACTTGGAAAGAAGTCAATGTGTGGTCTGTTTTTCATTCCTGAACTATCAATTATTTCATCTTTTCCTTCAATTCCAAAAAATAACTGAAAGTACTTCTGTCCTGTATCTCTTTGCAAACCAATTTTGGCAGACGCCCATAAACCTGATTTGCTTTTTACTTTTAATTTCTTCTTATTATCCGAGAGAGATATATCAATAATTTGGGTGGTGTTTGAAATTGAAGCATTTCCAAGTTTTATAACCTTAGGTTCTTCATTGTTTTGAGGAACAATGAAAATTGCATTAGAATGCTCTATTTCATCTCCATTGACGCTATTTGTTTTTAACTCAATTTCATCTTTAAATAATATTTCTTCCTGTCCATCTCTAATTATCTTAGCTGAAGAAACTTTCATTGAACATTCTGATCCGTCTTTTGAGATGACCTCAGCTCTGAATGGCAGTTTTGAGACTTTTCCAATCCACTCATTCCATTCATCTTGACTTTCAAAAGCTGGTATATTTTGACTTTTCCCTAGGCAACACTTCTTGTACTTCTTTCCACTGCCGCAAGGGCATTTTTCATTTCTACCAATTTTCATTTTTCTTCAATAAAGTGAAACTTGCGTATATTTTTCTTTTATCATTTTACTATTTCCTTCAATCGTATTTCTCAATTATTTTTTACATAATAACTTAAACTCTCTACTATAACAGATAGGCATAACATTAATACTCATGAACTCTCAAAAGTTCTTATAACCAACTATAGATATTACAAGTACGTAACAACTCTAACTGAATCAATTAAATATTGGCTCGTTTTTTATCTCTGAAATATTAATTTAATAAGTCACAATAAAATCAGTCATTGTAGTAATTCCATTAGGTAATTGATGGTTATCTATAGCATCACCATCACTCCAGTCTTCTGAGTCATCATTATCATACCAATCTACAGTAGTAAAATTCAATCGCATTACAAGATTTGTAGTTTCACCTGCTCTAATCTCAAAACTTCCCAACTGTTCACCTGGTACAGATGAAACAAATAAAACG
>JABIME010000003.1 GCA_018654125.1 Candidatus Cloacimonadota bacterium | reverse complement strand
GAACTCCGGTAGCTGTGGCAATCATAAACGAAAAAGCTCCCAATGCAAATATCTTTATCGAGCTTGAGGTGAGAAATCCCATATTCACACCATCAACCACTCTTACCGCTTGTGTAGATGCTCCAACACAAAGCCCCAGAAGTATTGTAATAATATCTATAAGAGCATTTGAGGCAGTTCTTGCTAAACGCTCTGTAACTCCACTCTCTTTTAATAAATTTCCAAAGAAAAGCATACCTAATAATGATGAAGCACCCGGAGCGATGAGAATCGTAACAAGAGCTCCAACAATTGGAAAAATTATTTTTTCACGTTTGGTTACAAGTCGTGGAGTTTTCATGCGGATCACACGTTCTTTTTTGGTTGTGAAAAGTTTAATAATTGGTGGCTGGATCACTGGAACTAATGCCATGTAAGAATAAGCTGCAATGGCTATTGGACCCAAAAGATGTGGTGCAAGCTTAGTTGATAAAAATATTGAGGTCGGTCCATCAGCTCCACCGATAATACCAATCGCACCAGATTCCATTACATTAAATCCTAAAAGAATTGAACCGATAAATGTGGCAAAAATTCCGAATTGAGCAGCAGCACCCAAAAGTATTAATTTAGGATTGGCGATGAGTGTTGAAAAATCTGTCATTGCTCCAATACCCAAGAATATTAGCGGAGGATATAATCCGAATTTTACACCTTCATACAACTGATTCATTACAGACCCATCAGCGTAAACACCATAGGCTTCAGTTCCCGGCAAGTTTCCTAATATTACACCAAAACCAATAGGAACGAGGAGCAAAGGCTCATAATCTTTGGCGATTCCCAGATAAATAAATAAACCACCAACAGCCATCATAATGAGGTATGGAAGCTGGATTTGAGCTAAGCCGGTTGTATTGAAAAAATTTACTAGTTCTGCCATTACTCTAAGCTCCTACCTCAATTAATGTTTCACCTTCTTGTACAGAAGTTCCCTCTTTTACACTAATATTCTTAACCACTCCGGTTACAGTTGAAGTGATCTCAGATTCCATTTTCATAGCTTCCAGTATAAGCACAGGATCTCCAGCATTCACACTATCACCTTCTTTAACAAGAATGCGTAGAATTAATCCAGGTATGGGAGCAAGCACTGATCCTGCACTGGCAGCAATAGGCTTTGAAGGTGTTTTTACAACATCTATTGTTGGGCGAATTTTCTCTGACCTAACAATTTCTGTCTTTCGACGGTCTGTTGTTTCTAGCTCTATTTCATAATCGATCCCGTTAACTTCAACAATAACTTGATCGCTTTTATATTTTTTTATCTTGGCATCGTATTTTTCACCATTGATCTTCATTTTATATGTTTTCATTTTCTACCTCTTCTATCTTCAAATGCTCTATTTTCTGTCATTCCTGCAGCTTTCCACATGCTTATGGTTTGTCTCTTCCACGTCAGCTCAATCTTATCTTTTTCTTCTGCATCATGTAGGAATATAGCGGTAATAGCAGCTACAATTCCGTTACTGCTAATATGTTCCTTAGGTGCCGTAACTGTTCCCACAGAAGTTTTTACTTTTGTTTTTTTGTTAGGATCACCAATATGTTGCAATAAACTTATGATGAAGCCTACCAGCATAAGACTAGCAAATACAATACCCATTCCCACCAATGAAATTCCGGTGTAAAATGATTTCTTGTTAGTGTTATATTCTACAATGGCATTATTTATATCTTCGTTGGAAATACTAAGTTCCTGAATGCTGAGGTTAAACTTAGTTTGATCTTCCAGCTTGAGATATTGTGCGATCTTTTTTACGGGAATGTTAGTTTGAGTGGAAATTTCTTGTAAGTTAGCTGTGGGAAGAAAACTAATTTTTTCTTCAGCTAAACCCAGAACAGCAAAAACAATAAATATTAGGAATATTATTTTTTTCATAGGTATTCCTTAAAGTGGAATATTTCCGTGTTTTTTTGGTGGATTAGAAACACGCTTTGTTGCCAGCATTTCTAATGAGCGAATTATACGAAACCGAGTTTGAGCTGGTTCAATTATATCATCAATGTAGCCTTTTTTTGCAGCCACATAAGGATTTGCAAATTTATTTCTATATTCTTCTTCTTTTTCACTTGCTAGTTTTTGTGGATCATCGGCATCATTTACCTCTTTACGGAATACAATTTCAACAGCTCCTTTGGGTCCCATCACTGCGATTTCGGCAGTTGGCCAAGCATAAACAACGTCTGCTCCCATACTGCTTGAATTCATTACACAATATGCGCCCCCGTATGCTTTACGTATGATAACGGTTATCTTAGGAACTGTAGCTTCGGCAAAGGCGTAAAGTAGTTTTGCTCCATGTCGGATTATTCCATTTTGTTCTTGATTGCTTCCAGGAAGGAAACCAGGAACATCTTCCAATACAACAAGAGGGATGTTGAAAGCATCACAAAAACGAATAAAACGTGCAGATTTAACAGAAGCATTAATATCTAGTACTCCGGCTAGAACCTTGGGTTGATTGGCAATAATTCCAACACTATGTCCATTCATTCTGGCAAATCCCACAACCATATTTTGAGCATAATTTCTAGATGTTTCTAAGAAGTCACCATTATCTACAATGCTGTTTATCACATCAAGAATATCATAAGGTTTATGCGCGTTTTCGGGGATGATGGAATTAAGCTCTTCGCAGTAACGATCTATAGAATCATCTGGAGTAATGTAAGGAGGAGTTTCCATATTATTAGAAGGAAGATAACTAATGAGTTTTTGTATGAGCATTAAAGTTTCTTCTTCGTTATCACTAACATAATGGGCAACACCGCTTTTGGTTACATGCATCATTGCTCCACCAAGTTGCTCGGTTGTAACATCTTCATTCAAAACAGTTTTTACCACTTTTGGTCCTGTAACGAACATATAGCTGGTTTGCTTATTCATAAAAATGAAATCTGTAATGGCAGGAGAATAAACAGCTCCACCAGCGCATGGACCCATAATGGCTGTTAATTGAGGAATTACACCAGAAGCTTTTACATTACGCAAGAATATCTCTGCATATCCTGCTAATGCATCAACTCCTTCTTGAACGCGCGCGCCACCACTATCGTTAAGGCCAATAATGGGTGCTCCAACTTTCATTGCCATATCCATGACCTTACAAATCTTTTCTGCATTTGTTTTGGAAAGTGAGCCGCCAGTAACTGTAAAATCTTGTGCATAAATATAGATGATCCTGCTGTTTATTGTTGCACAGCCGGTAACAACGCCATCACCCAATATCTTGGGTTTTTTATCCATATCAAAATCTGCACAACGATGCTCAATGAACATATCAAATTCTTCAAAACTATCTTCATCAACAAGTTTTCGAATCCTTTCACGTGCAGTAAATTTTCCTTTTGAGTGTTGCGCTTCTATACGTTTTTCTCCACCACCGAGTTTTGCTTTCTCACGTTTTTCTCGGAGTTCAGAAATCTTCTCTTCTACCATTATTCTCTCCAAATTCTTTTAAAATCAATATATAACCGACATATTTTATGTGTTATACAAGTCAATAATATTATAATATACTCTATGATTTATGCTTATTGAGATACAAAATTTTCTTAATAGTACTAAACCTATCACAATTACTTATTATTCTTGACAGCCAAAACCCATTTGTTAACATTTTGCAAGCTCAAAAAATTACGTATTGAGGACAAGATTTATGGTTTTAATAAAAGATAAGCTTCCTAAATTTAAAGATATGAATCTTAATGCATTAACTCTTAGTTTTAGAGATGGATTAGAGCAGGATTTTATTACTGATCATTATAAAAAATCTATTTATCAAGTTAGAATTTCATTCTTCTTAGCTGTTTTACTATATGGTTTTTTTGGATTACTAGACATGCATCTTGCTACAGAGTTAAGGAATATGATGTGGCTTATAAGGTTTTCTGTAATTGTTCCTATCGGATTACTGGTTCTTATAACTTCTTTCTCTGCAGATTTTGATAGATATCGTGATATTACGATGTCTTTTACGATGATCTTGTTTAGTGTGGGAATTTTACTGATGACCATTATTACACCGAAGCCTGTGGATTTCGCCTATTATGCAATTTTAATGGTTACATTCGTATTTATTTATACATTTATTGGAATTCGTTTTATTTCAGCCACTCTTACCGGAATTTTAGTTCTGATCTGCTATCAGATAACGGCATACTTTATACTTGAAACACCAGAAGTAACAATAATGAAGAACAACTTTATTTTCTTTAGTACAAATATTGTAGGTATGTTTGCAGCGTACAGTATAGAATTCTATTCTCGTCGTGATTTTTTTATAACAAGAATACTAAAAAGCAATCAGGAAGAGATGTTCAAGCTCAATGAGAAACTGGAAGAACGAATAAAAGAGCAGACCGATGAACTTGTTAAAACGAACCAGGGACTAATCAAAGAAATTGAGATCAGAGAACAAGTAGAAAAAGAACTTCTATCTTCCAATACAAAATTAAATAAACTTCTTAATGATACAGTTACTGGATTGGTCTCGGCTATTGAATATAGAGACCCCTACACAGCAGGACATCAAAGACGTGTTACTCAGCTTGCTTTGGCTATTGCTAATAAGTTGGAATTATCTGAAGATAAAAAGGATTGCGTTCGCATAGCTGCTATGATACATGATATTGGAAAGATTAATATTCCTGTGGAAATACTAAGTAAGCCCGGTATTGTAAATCAGTATGAGCTGGAATTGATGCAAAATCACCCTCAGGCGGGTTATGATATTTTAAAGGAGATCGATTTTCCATGGCCGGTTGCAGATGCTGTTCACCAACATCACGAGCGGATTGATGGTTCGGGATACCCTAAAGGGTTAAAAGGTGAAGAGATCCTTATAGAAGCTAGAGTTATCTATGTGGCGGATGTTGTTGAAGCTATGTCTTCACACAGACCTTACAGACCTTCCAAGGGAATTGGAATTGCTTTAGAAGAACTTAAGAAAAATAGAGGGATTCTTTACGATGAACATATTACTGATATCTGTTTAGAGCTTTTTGAAAAAGAAGATTTTAAATTTGAAAAGAGAATAGGTGAATAAAGAATTTCGTAAAATTCCCAAAATAAAACAAGTTATAAAAGCCCACAATGATGTGGGCTTTTTCTTACTTATTAATTTCTAACCATAAATTGTAGTGATTTAACAAAGTATGAGCATTACTCATTTCATCTTTCACAACTGTTTTGAATGTAAACTCGGTTGTACCAGGAGCCCATACGATCATAGGAATTCCCTCTTCTTCATCAGTATAACCACCCAAATAATCTCCATCAGTTGATTCTAAAGTCTCGGAAAGTGAACCCAGATAGAACATAATTGGAGCATGCTCGGAGCTGTTATACTGATAAAATCCGATCTCCTGAAAATTATCAAATGTGAATTCTACCTGACCATTCAGCATTCCATTTTCCTCGATCAATTCTTTGCTGATCACATTAAAATTCTGGTTGGCATCTTCGAATGAAGTACCATTAATGTAGCTATTTATCAGTTCATCAAAATCGGTATTAGAAACATTTTCACCTTCATCTTCTTCAGATACAATATTTATGAACGTGATGATCCCGGATCCGGAACCATCTGCATTGATCTTAAAGAAATACTGCTTGAATTCAGATGTAAGACATCCACTTAAAACTAGACAAAACAAGATTAGAAATAATAATTTAGTGAAAACTCTTTTATACATAAACTCCCCCCTTATGCTAGTAAAGACATATACATCAAACGCATTAGCCTAAGTGATTGTCAAATTAAAAGTTAAGGAATTATAATAATTTATCTCTCAAGAGAACTCAGCTTGTACTGCTAACGGAGAATCTATTTTTTTTCTCTTCTTTCTATTCTTGCTCTTGACATCTAAATTATCAATTCTCATTTTCTTCGCAGGTTTTATAATAATTTGGATAATGATATAAGGGGAAATTTAGTGAAAAAGTTATTATTCGTTTGCATAGAGAATTCATGTCGCAGCCAGATGGCAGAAGCATTTGCCAAAATACATGGTAATAAAAAATTATTTGCTTACAGTGCAGGTTCAAAGGCATCGGGAATTGTTAACGAAAAAGCGATAAAAAGTATGAGTGAAATTGGTTATGATCTATGTACACACAGATCGGTAGGATTAACAGAAATTCCAGATGTAGTTTATGATGTAGTTGTTACGATGGGCTGTGGTGATAAATGCCCGAACATCATGGCAAAAAGCAGACAGGACTGGGATATGAGTGATCCAAAAAACATGAATGAAAAAGATTTTAATAAAGTAAGAGATCGTATTGAAGATAGAGTTAAGATATTATTGGCAGAGATCAGTTAATAGTAAGATAAATTTGTTTTATTAATGTTTAATCTTTCTTCTTGTTCCTCTCGTCTAAACCTTTTCTAATTCCTAATTTTAAATTTCTGATCTTATTGCGCTGTGCTTTGAATCTTTGTTCTTTTTCTTTTAAATTTTCCATTTGAGGACTCCCTTGAAAATTTCTAATTTAATTTACTGCAAATTGCGTCTCGATCACCGATCGTAATTTGTTCATTATTAATGGTTTTTCTAGATATTGAACTTTTTTAAGATGTACCGCACGGAACAAAAATTTTATATCACTGTAACTGGTCATGAAAACTATGGGGATCTGAAGATTTTCTGTGATCTCTTTTGCCGCCTCGATCCCATCTATCATCCCAGCTAAATTAATGTCCATAATTATTAGATCAGGGAAATTTTCCTCAGCTTTTACAATAGCATCCTCTCCGCAAAATACAGAATCGCAAACATCATAACCTAACGATTCTAAACCCATTTGCAATTGTTGTGCAACTAATAATTCGTCCTCAGCGATTAAAATACGGTACTTGTCTCTCATACTTCGTCCTCACTTTATACAGATGTTATTTGTGTCAGTATGCCACAGTGTGTCTCAGCTGTGCCCCAATATTTATTTACGAAACTTAAGCATTTAGTACATGAATTCCTTTGTACATCCTCTCTATAAGTTTCACATCATAAACATTTAATATTTCGTTCTTATAATTCTATACAAAATATAATCGCATTTTTTATTCCAATTGATATTGATGCGGTAAAGACGTAAAACATTGCTTCTCTACTTTCACTCTTTCTCTACTTCCTCTTGACATTCAGATCAACAATTTTCAAACTCTACATTATAAAATAAAGAGATTAGAGTTCTTAACAAATTTGTGAAACTGACTCTTTGAAGAGGAAAATATGAATCGATTACTTATTATAATGATAATTGCAATAGCTTTATTTATGGGATGCGAAAAAGCAGAATTAGTAGATAATGCAAAATTACAAGAGTTAGTTGATGCAGATCAAAGAGACCGCTCTTCCGATTCTGATGAACCATTCGCGCCAAAAGATGATGAAAGAAGAAAGCTCTTATTTGAGATGCTGGCAAAAAATGAAGTGATCACACCAAAAGACAAATTAAATGCAGCTATAATTCTGCAGCATACAGGAATGATCTTTGTAGATGATAATATGAAAAGTAAAAGTGTGGAAAACCTATTCTTAGCTCATCAATTAGCAAAAGCAGCTTATGAAGAAGGATATGAAAAAGCTAGATATTTTACAGCGGTTACTTATGACAGATATTGCTGGATG
>JABIME010000169.1 GCA_018654125.1 Candidatus Cloacimonadota bacterium | reverse complement strand
TGATTCGTAATCAGTAGGTCGGGGGTTCGAGTCCCCCTTCCAGCACCATAGATTATTAAGAGGAAAAAATAATGAAGAGAAAACACAGATGTTTTGCTTTATTTTCAGGTGGGCTAGACAGTATAATGGCCGTTATGCACATGAAAAGCTTGGGCTATGAAGTTATGCCAATATTTTTCAGTACGCCGTTCTTTGGGCCTGATAGGGCTAAAGAAACAGCAAAGAAAATAGGTTTTGATCTTATGGTACACAATCTTACAGACCTTCACCTAAAAATGATAGAGAAACCAAAGTACGGATTTGGGAAAAATATGAATCCATGTATTGATTGCCACGGACTTATGTTCCATGAAGCAGGAAGATTAATGAAGGAACATAGCGTAGATTTTATTATTTCCGGTGAAGTGTTAGGTCAAAGGCCGATGAGTCAGAGGAAAGATGCTTTGAATTCAGTTGGGAAACTAAGTGATATTAGAGATTTACTTGTTCGTCCTCTTTGTCAAAAACTACTTGCAGATACACTTCCAATTCGTGAGGGTTGGGTAATTAAAGATGAAATGCTCGATATTCAAGGACGAAACAGGAAAAGGCAGATGGAAATGGCGAAAGGATTTGGAATTGATTTTTATCCTTCACCAGGAGGTGGGTGCCTTTTAACGGATGCAGGATTTTCTAATAAGTTAAAAGATTTGATGCAGTACAATATGATGAATAAAAATTCTATTGAGCTTCTTAAGACAGGTAGACACCTCAGATTGAATGAAAAAATTAAATTAATTATTGGAAGAAATAATAATGAAAATAACATTCTTAGTGATTTAATAGAAGATGAAATTGTTATTCAAACAAAGAATTTTCCGGGACCTCTAGGAATAATTCAATCAAATAGCAAACCGAAAATTGAAGACATAAAATTTGCTGGTTCTATTCTGCTTCGATATAATTCTAAAGTTAAAAACTCAGAGGTCATTCAATATGGGAAAAATTTTGAACTTAATGATGAAATTGAAGCTGAAAAAATGGCTGATGAAAAAGTAAAACAATATTTGATATAGGATGTAACTAATGAAATACAAAACATTTAATGTGTTCCCAGAATTTGGAACAAATACTTATCTTGTGTGGGATGATATTTCCAAAGAAGCAGCAATAATTGATCCCGCAGCTCCATCAAAAAGTTTAATTAATGAGATCAATGCATTGGGTCTAAACCTGAAATATTTAATCTCAACTCATGGGCATGGAGATCATATTGGCGGAAACGAAAGCATTAATGATATATTTAATGTGAAGAAATGCATTCACAAAGAAGATGAAGCATCATTAACAGATCCTAATTTAAATTTAAGTACATATTGGAATTCAACATTAATTGCTCCCAAAGCAGATATTATTCTTAAAGATGGTGATGAATTGCTCTTAGGTAAGGAAAAGTTACAGATCATTCACACTCCTGGTCATTCGAAAGGAAGTATATGTATTTTAACCGGAAATCTGTTATTCAGTGGTGATACACTCTTCGCTGAAGGTATAGGAAGAGCTGATCTACCTGGTGGAGATTACTCAACCTTACTCAACTCAATAAAATCTAAATTGTTTAAGTTAGATGGGAATATAAAGGTTCTTCCGGGTCATGGACCCGATTCAACAATCGAAGATGAAAAGGTTGGAAATCCATTTGTTGGAATGATGGCTAGATAAACTCTGTTTTCAACTTAGAATGTAGGATCAATTCCCCGAATTGACCGATAATGTTGATTAGTAAAATATCCCCATCCCCCTTGTAAGGGGGATTAAAGGGGGTTTATTCAGTGTATAAATACCGCTTGATCTTTTTTGTTGGTGTTTTTACAAAAGGTTCACGTTGTTCAATTATTCTCTTGATACTGGAAAATGTTGAAACTTGTGAATTTACACTTTTTCTAATATCCTGCAAAAGATCACTAATAAATTCACGCATTTGTTTCTCATTTGTTCGTTTAGATTTATGCTCTTTATCTATCAGTTCATAATTAAGGTGAACACGAGCTACAATCTTTCCATCTGCTTCATATACAATAGATTCCAAAACATCGTGATGCTGGTTTATAACAGATTCAATATCTTCGGGATAGATGTTCTCGCCACTGGCACCGATTATTACATTTTTCAATCTACCTTTTATGTATAAATATCCATTTTTCAAAATCCCAAGATCACCTGTCTTGAACCAGCCATCATCAGTAAAAACTTCTTTTGTACGTTCAGGATCTTTAAAATATCCTTTCATCACATTATCGCCCATTGCTTGAATTTCACCTTCTCCGGTTTTAGGATCAGGATCATAAATACGAACCTTTATATTAGAGGGAACTGTTCCTGTAGAACGAAATTTTGTAAAATTAGGATTAGCCCCGGCAATTAAAGGTGATGTTTCGGTTAATCCATATCCAATTGCATATGGGAATTTAGCATCTTTTAAAAATTTCTCTACATCAGCAGATAAAAGTGCACCGCCAATTCCATAGAAATGAAGCTTACCACCAAATGATTTATATAATTTCCTACCTGCTATATAATGTAGTAATTTTCTGGTTGGTGGAAAATTGTAAAGCGTCTTTGAGATTGGATTAGCAGTTAAAGTTGGATATATTTTATTCTTAAAAATCTTCTCCATAATTAATGGAACCGTAAGCATGATGGTTGGTTTTATCTTTTGCAGAGCAGGAAGTAGAACACTCGGAGTTGGAAGCTTATCAAGATAATTAATCGAAGCACCTTTCATTATCGGCATAATAAGCCCGAGAGTACATTCATAAGTATGAGGAAGAGGAAGCACCGATACAAATCTATCTGTTTCAATAACATTTTGTATAGTAAGTATTTCAATTGAATCAAAAACAAGGTTCTTATGTGTGAGAACAACACCTTTCGAGTTTCCCGTTGTTCCAGAAGTATAAAGAATACAAGCAACATCATCTTCATCAACTTCAGATGAGCGGAGTCCAGTTAATTTTAATGCTGAATCTTTTAGTTTAGAAATTGGTCGTGTTCTCTTGGAAATTGTTTTTTTTAATTTTGCGATTGTTGTTTCTGGGGGTAGAATTGAAAAATCATCAATAAGAATGCGAAGGTTTATTTGATCATCATCAAATTCTTCGATCTTTACAAATTGCTTCTTCGATATAAACACAGCCTTGCTTTCGGAATGACGAAGAATATGATGAACTTCATTATCTCGGAAATCTGGTAGTATAGGAACAGCTATGGCACCAAGTGTTGTTATGGCAAAATAACTTATACCCCAATTTGGTGAGTTCTCGCTTAAAATGGCAACTTTATCACCTTTGCCAATTCCTCCATCCAACAAATAAAGTTGAATTTCTTTTACTTGCTCAAGAAATTCATTGTATCTAATTGGTTTACCGTTAACCCAGCTTACGCAAGGTTTTGTAGCATAAAGAACTGCGCTTCGTTCTAAAACACATTTTAAGGTGAGTCTATCAAGTCCTTTCATATCACTTCCTCATTTTAATGAATTACTAAGCATCTCTTATTATCAACATTTATATTGTCTATCTTTAAATTTATGAAGTATATTCCCGTTCTTACCTTTCTGTTATTATAATCAGTTCCATCCCAAACAATCGAATGCTGTCCTGCTGTGAGCTGATTTACTGAATTGCGTCTAAGCTGTTTCACCTTTTGTCCTTTAATATTAAATATCTCAATTTGCGCATTTTGGGAACTTTCGGTAAGACTGAAACTGATTTGTGTACTGGAAGTTCCTACAGTAATAGGATTTGGGAAATTGGAAAGACCGTAGTTCGAGATATTATAATTATTTTCTACAGATGAAGGTTCATACCCCATTACATTTAGATCATCAATTGCCCAGGCAGTTGT
>JABIME010000015.1 GCA_018654125.1 Candidatus Cloacimonadota bacterium | reverse complement strand
ATCATCGATCAAAAGTAATATTTCGGAAATTCTTACAATTCCGGAACTTTCTATATCATCTTTTGTAATGATCTGAGAGAAATGAGTATCGGAGCTATTTAATATGGAAATGGAGAAGATCAAAGATAAAAATAAAAATAATAGTTTTTGCTTAACTATCATTGAAGAAACCTCTTAATGAAAGTTGGAGTGTTAATTGAATAACTGACTCCAACATAATAGTATGTATGGTCAATTTTATGAAAAGTAAACATAGTTGAAGACTTAATTCCAACTATAAGTCTAAAACTTTTATAAAAATGGTATTTCATTTGTGAATTTACATTTAGCGAGATTTCACTTTCTGAAGTTGTTATATTAGTGTAAATTATTTTCATCATATGGTTTGTAAAAGATACTGAATTATACCATTCTATTTTATTTACTATCGGAATACTTTTACCCCAACCTAAAGAGATTGAGATATCTTCCAAGTCTTTTGCCATACCCTCTTTTGCTTTATATTCCGAATATTGAATTCCCAATTCAAAAGAGCCATAATGATAAGGAACCACAGCAAATGAATTTATAGAAACTCCCTTATCCCAATAATCATGGAATTTATTTTCAACAACTTCTGAACCAGCTTCAAGCCCTAATTCTATTGTTGAAAATACATTACTGATTTCAGCAAACATTAACGAAAAACTAAAAATTATTAAAATAAAAAGTACTGATATTTTATTCAAAATATTCCTCTTCTCGAAATCCAATTGAACATTCTAAAATGTCAATTATTTTATCCAATGAAAAACAATAATATAAAGATGTGATTATATTCCATTTTTTTAATTAATCATATTTATTAACTTCACTTGACACAATTTCCGTTTCCAATCATTTGAATACAATTATTGGAGATTTGTAATGAATAAAAAAGAAGATATAATAAAATTAACACAATATGTTAAAGCGGCTGGCTGAGCCGGGAAAGTGAGTCCGGCGGACTTAGATATAATATTAAACGGATTAAATTTTCCAACTTCAGATCGAACTTTAGTCGATAGATCTGATAATGATGACTCTGGAGTTTATAAAATAACAGATGATATTGCGATAGTGCAAACTGTTGATTTTATTACACCAGTTGTAGATGATCCATTCTTATACGGTCAAATAGCTGCTGCAAACAGTTTGAGCGATATATATGCAATGGGAGCAAAAGTTAATACAGTTCTTAATATTGTTGCTTATGATAATTGTCATTTAACAAAAGAGATATTACATGAGATCTTGCATGGTGGGATGGAAAAGGTTAGAGAAGCTAACGGTGTTGTTCTGGGTGGACATACTATCGAAGATATTGAAATGAAATATGGTCTTTCTGTAACCGGAACTGTACATCCAAATAAGATAGTAAGAAATAATACAATAAAACCTGGTGACAAAATAATTTTAACTAAACCTCTTGGTTTGGGTGTTATAACTACTTCAATAAAAGCTGATGAAGCACCTCAGAGCCTGATTGATAAAGCTGTTTTTCATATGAGCTTTTTGAATAAAACAGCTTCTGAAATTGCTATTGACTTAGGCGTTAATGCAATGACCGACGTAACTGGCTTTGGCCTTTTGGGTCACCTTTATGAGATGATAAATAAAAATACTTCAATAGAGCTTGATTTTCATTCAATCCCATTTATTGAAGAAGCTTATGAGCTTGCAGAGATGGGATTTTTCCCAGGTGGTTCTTTTAGAAATGAGCGATACTATCAATCTCATGTGAATATTAATAACGCTGATATTCCTAAGTATAAACTTACACTTTTATATGATGCTCAAACTTCAGGCGGGTTACTGATCTCTGTTTCTAAAGAAAAAGCAAATCTACTTTTAGATAAATTAAAGTCAACTGGAATAGAATGGGCAGCTATCATAGGTGAAGTAAGCGATTCTAAGGAAAACAATATTGTTTTAAGTTAATAATCTTATTCTCCAAATAAATTACATGAATTTAAAGTTTTCTTTTTTTAACTTGACGGTTAATCTCATATATATTTTTTAACTATGTAGTTAAATACATGTTGGGAGGCTAGTATGGCATTTGGGGAAAGAATGAAAGAGGTTCTAAAAAAACTTGAGCTTACTCAAATTAGTTTAGCAGAGAAACTAGGAATTTCTAATGTTGTAATAAACCGCTATATAAAGGGAAAAACTAATCCAAATTACGATTTTTTAAATAAACTTGCTACTACTTTCAATATAAATATTACATGGCTTATTACTGGTGAAGGGCCAATGTTCCCCACAAGAAACATTAAAACTGTTGGGAATAGAGAGTACTTTTATTTACCAATCCTTGATGGTGTAAGTTGTGGTTCTCCTCAAGAAATTGATTCAGCCGAACCTCTTGATCATATTATGATGGATACAAGTTCACTTTCGGGTGATTTCAATTCCTACTTTGCTTTTTATGCCAGCGGAGACAGTATGGAGCCCTACATTTCTAATGGTGATGTAGTTATTGTTAAGCAATGCGATAATTGGGTTGCAGCAGATGAGAGAATTTGTGTTGTGAGGGTAGAGGGTGAAGTAACACTAAAAAAAGTTAAATCATTTGCAGAAGGAAAAGAAATTTTACTACAACCATTTAATAAAGATTATGACCCTATCCTTTTAGACAGATATACTTTGCGTGATTCTTTACTTATTGGTATAGCTGTTATGTCTGTTAGGAATTTATAGTTTTTTTGATCTTCACAAGTAGAGCACAGCCCATAAGTGAGCCAAGGAAATAATAGATAAAATCACTAAGAACAAATGTATTCCCAATTATTGTTCTCCCAATAAATGTGCTTCTAAGAACTTCTAAAAAGTATGGATGCCAAAGTTGAAGAAATTCTAAAAAACATGTTACAATAAACACAAATGATGCAATCTTCCAAGGTTTGAACTGAATAAAAATTAAAGAAATTACAAGGCACCAAAAAACTTCATATAATAATCCCCCTAAGGAGTTATTGAACCATTTTGCTCCAAATCCAGTGTAGAATTTACTAGCAAATCCTAGTGGAGTAATTATCAATACCGAAATTAATAGAATGAATCTAATCTTTTTCAAAGTATTATTTTAACTTTATGTTATGCACGTTTAGACTAATATGACGTTAGCATTTGTATTTATTCTAATGAAAGAAGGCTTTCTTATGCTTATTGGGACTTTTTCTATCTTCAATAAATGCTCCTTCATGTTTGTGGTCTTCTTGAATTTTCAATGCTTCCTTGATATCATTTGTTAGCTTGATGATCTTCCCTTTTCCTGTTTTAATTGTATAACGTTCTTTACTGCTCATTATCCCCCCATTTACTATAAATTCAATTTTACTGAAATATTTATGATCTCTATAACAAATATGTCAAATTAAAAAGGTTATTGATAAGTCCATATAAATTGGAATCTGCTCTAAAACAATCAAGTATCAGCTTTATACTTGACAAATAATATATTCAAAGTAATTAAGTGTACTGTTGTTATTTTATAAATTTCAAAAAAGGGAGAAGATATGAAAAATTTAGTCAAAATTTTTGTCGTAGTATTGGTTCTTTCAATCCTTCTTTCTGCTTGTGCACCACCACCACCGCCGGTGATGAAAGGTCAATTAGACACAGCAGAAGAAGAAGCGATTCAGGAAGAAAAGAAAGCTGACAACTTGAACAGCGAGATGAAAACTCTAGAAGCAGAATTAGCTAAGCAGGAAGCTGAGCTTAAAAGCTTACAAGAGTATCAAAATGAACTGGAAGCAGGGAAATAGGAGTAAACTATGAAAAGAATTATTATATTATCATTAATCGCTTTATTAGTATTACCCGTATTTATCCAAGCTAGAGTTACTTATCTTTCTGAAGAAGAGTACAAAGATCTCAAGAAAAAAGAGAGACTAGTTTATTGGGAAAACCTTGAAACTGACCTTGCTGAATTACAACAAAGAAAAGCAGATGCTATTGCTGATCAAGAAAAATATTCAGTAACAATCGAAGAACTTAATGCAAAAATAGTTCCTGTAAAAGCGGAGTATGACAAAGTTCACGCTGATATCCTTACATTTCTTGGTGTAACTGAAGAAGATTTTGCATCAATTATGGAAAAGATTAAGTATTTCAATGGTGAAATCACTAATTGGGATGGACTAACAGACAAAGAACTATGGAAAGCTAAGAAAGTTGTGCGTGCTCTAGTTGTAGAATATAACGATTATAGAGGTTCTAATTTAGGTAAAGTTCCAGATTTCAGAAAAGATTTTTCTGACCTGGATAACAAAATTGTAAATCTTGAGAGCAACCTTGAGGCAGCTAAACCAAAATATTACGAAGATGACTATACAGTAGTTAAAGGTGACTGGCTTTCTAAGATAGCTCAGTATAGCTTCATTTATGGTGACATGTCTAAATGGCCTGTTATTTATAGGGCTAACAGAGATAACATTAAAGATCCTAACCTGATCTATCCTGATCAAGTTATCAAAATTCCTCGCGGACTTCCTTATGAATGGAAAGTATACAAGGGAGAATGTCTTTGGAAAATAGCCGGTTACCAGGAAGTATATGGTAATGCTACAAAATGGCCTTTAATTTTCAGAGCTAATAAAGATCAAATCAAAGATCCAGATCTCATTTATCCAAATCAGATCTTTGAAATTCCAAGAGATTAATCTAACCAAAAATATGAAGCCTCTCTTT
>JABIME010000168.1 GCA_018654125.1 Candidatus Cloacimonadota bacterium | reverse complement strand
TAGAATGTGGTGAATGTGAACCAAGATGTCCGCAGCAGATCGAGATAATAAAATGGCTTAAAGAAACTCATAAAACTTTAAAGAGGGATTGATATGCTTTATATTCTAATTGGTTTCGCACCGGGACTTTACTGGTTGTGGTATTTCTATAAGCGTGATAAGCTTGAACCAGAACACAAAATAATGATCATTTATGCATATTTAACTGGAATTCTAGCAACTTTTGTAGTTATTGGAACGCAAAGACTATTTAAATTGGATATGTTTACAAGAGTTGTTATTGCGGCTCCAATATTAGAAGAATTTGCTAAATTCCTGATGGTTTGGGTGTTCTTCTACAGAAATAAGAATTTCAATGAACCAATGGATGGAATAGTTTATTCTGCGGCTGTAGCGTTAGGATTTGCTTCACTAGAAAATGCTATGTATTTGGTAAGGGCTTATTCGCAAGGTCCTTCAATGCTTTCAAACACACTCCTTATAAGAGCATTCCTTTCTGTTCCCGGTCACGCACTTTTTTCTAGCTTTTGGGGTTACGCTTTAGCTAAATATAAATTTAGTTCCAATAAAAAAATTATAGTGGTTTTTGGTGGTTTACTAATGTCGATGTTCATGCATGGTTTGTTTAATTTTCTTTGCATTGTTCAAGTATTCTCTTCGTTCGGGTTACTTGCTCTGGTAGCCGTAATGTGGGGAATTATGAATAAGAGAATAACTAAAGCAGAATTAGATTCACCTTATGCACCAATCTCGTTTCTGGGTTGGAAGAAAAAAAGAAAAGTTAGAGATAAGAAATGAAAAGATTATTGATTTTACTCTTATTAATAGGTACTAGCAATATTTATTCGATCACCCTAAAAGAAGTTTATAAAACAGCTCCAACTCAGGGAGAGTATGACAAATATCTGGCTTTAGAAACAGGTGTAACTTATACAGGTGGTCTTCTTATCGGACCAATCTATGATCCCATTATTGATGAGTTATCTGGCCCACAAGGATTGAATGCTCGCATTGAGGGGAACGGAGCAATATTAGATCTTGAAGGCGAACAGATATGCATTTCATTTTGTAACAACAAACTCGACATTGATAATTGTATAATAATTAATGGGAATATTAGATATCGTGGATTTAATAATGAATTTGGAGAAGTATTGCCGACAGGTTATGTTCAGTATTGTACATTTTATAAGCCGCAGGATCATGCGATCCGTCTTCAGGGGACTGGTGGGAACATAACCCTTGAAAGAAATATATTTGTAGATGCGGTTGATACGGGTGATGATTTTACTCATCTAACCGGTGTGCCAATGGAGTGGCTACCAACAGGTTCAAATGTGGCAATTAGTATATTTTATGCAACTTATGGAATTCCAACTCTGCTTGATAATTGGTCATATCATTCTGAAGAAGAGATTAATTTAGATGGAACTAAACATTTTGTTGAGTTATGCGAATATGGTTGAAACCCTCCTCAGGCAGTCAGTTGGGCTGCTGGTAACAATGTAATTGGAACAAATCCTCAGCTTGCTGATCCCGGAAATGGAGACTATTCTGTAGCTTCTGGATCACCTGCAGAAGGTTATGGCTGCCAAATCTTCCCACTTGAAAAAAGATATGTAAATTTACCCGAAAATGAAGTGAAATTCCCAATAAATAAAATTCATAGAAGCTCAATAGAGGTTGGTGGGAACATCATCGTAGATGAATTTTGGAGTGCAGATACAGTAAAAATAGTTGCTGATGTTGTAATTGAAAATGGTGTTACGGTGAGCATAGATTCAGGTGTGAAAGTAGAATTTCAGGATTATTATTCGATAGATGTAAACGGCGCAATTATAGCAAATGGAGAAGCTGATGATCTTATTCATTTCACAAGTGAATTTCCAGAAGCCTTTATGTTGGACTATTCTGAATATGGTGCATGGAACGGGATAAAATTTAATAATGTATCAACTACAAATAATACATCAAAATTTGAATATTGCATTTTTGAATATTCAAAATCATTTACTGAATATGGCGGAGCGATCCAAGTTTACGGTGTGTCTGATCTGGAGATAACAAACTGTTTATTTAGAAATAATATAGCTGATTATGGTGGAGCAATTAGTTTTGAATATCATTCAGCTCCAAAGATATATGGAAATTTATTTGAAAACAATTATGCGTTCATCAGTGGTTCTCCAATTTATTGTTCATATTCGTATCCTAGAATTACCAATAATACAATCGTTTCCAATTATGTTCTTAACGAAGAAACATTTCATGAAACGGCAGCAATTCATACATACATTTCAAAACCGCAGATCGCAAACAATATAATTTGGGGCAATGAAACAAGTTTTTACGATCCGCATCAACTTATGAATTGCAAAGCATTTTATACTATTTACAATGATATTGAATTTGGACATGATGGAAAAGGAAATATTAATGAAGAACCACTTTTTACTGGATCTGGTGCATATCAATACAGTTTGGAAGCTGATTCTCCCTGTATAGAATCCGGAACATATTTTCTCCCATTTGGCTATGATCTTCCTGAATTTGATCTTGCCGGAAATGTGCGAACATATAACGATTCAATAGATATTGGAGCTTATGAATGGAACGGAGTGGGAATAGAAAATTACGAATTTGCAATTGCGAATTACAGAATAAGTAATTATCCAAATCCATTTAATCCAACTACAACTATTTCATTCAGTTTAACCACAGAGATCACAGAAAATACAGAGATAATAATATATAACCTAAAAGGACAAAAAGTGAAAAACTTGCCGATCACCCTGAGCGGAGACGAAGGGGCAGGCATTTGGAATGGTACAGACAATTCAGGACAGCCTGTTTCTTCTGGGATATATTTTTATAAATTAGGGGTTGGTGATCTTCAGCAAGTGAATAAAATGATATTATTAAAATAGGAGAGAAATATGAAAAATGAACGTAAGGGTCAAATTATCGCAGGTATAATATTAATACTTGTGGGTCTATCGATCTCGGGATTAAGATTATTCATTGGATTTAATCAGAATTTATTTATGCTGCTGTTGGGCGGATTGTTTATTGCAGCATATTTCTACAAAGATTCTTATGGTTTACTTATTCCAGGATGTCTTATTACAGGAATTGGATTAAGCAGCTTAAATTATGGTTTCTTCAGACATTCTTCACATTTTAACACATTAGGATTGGGAATCGGTTTTTTCTGTATCTATATCATAGATCGCATTAATAAAGGCAAAACTCTTTGGTGGCCTTTAATACCAGGTAGCATATTAACATTGATTGGTTTATCATCCTCACCATTCAATCTGTGGCGTTTTTTCAATGTTGGATGGCCAGTAATTTTAATTGCTTTAGGATTATGGATCATAGCAAAATCTACAGGTTTAATAAAAGATAAAAAGGAAAAAGAGGATAGTAAATAATAATACAAAAGTTTAATTGATCTTGTAATGAGTAAGAATCCTTCCTGAGAACAACTTGAAGGAATCTTCAGAACGACAGTTCATATATTTTACATTGACAGATATGGCAAATTCAAATTTCCAATATATAAAATAATATAAGAAAATAGGGAGTTTGATGAAAAAGATAGACCTTCATGTGCATACAAATTATTCAGATGGGATATATTCACCTCGCGAAGTTTTAGAATTAGCAAAGGAAAGTGATCATGGTGTGATTTCCATTACAGATCATGATAATCTGGATGGTTATCGTAATGCGATAGAAATAGCAAAAGAGATGGAAATTGATCTCATACCAGGTGTTGAGATAAGTTGTCTTCATAAAAACAGGGATGTGCATATCCTTGCTTATTATCTAGACACAGACAACGAAGAGATCAATGAACTTTTACACGTAATCTATGACAATAGGTTTCATCGTGCAAATTCGATGATCGAGAAGTTAAAAGAGCAGGGTGTTGTTCTAGATCGTGAACAGATATATGAGAGAGCAGGTGAAAATAATTATCTTGGTCGCCCTCATTTGGCATGGGCATTAATTGAGAATGGATTCTGCAGAAACAAATACGAAGCATTTGAAAAATACTTGGGTGAGCATTGTTATGCCTATGTTCCTAAAGCTTCACCAAGTGTAGAAAGAATAGTAAAAGCTATTCGTAATGCTGGCGGTGTTAGTGTTCTTGCACATCCATATACCTTAAGGAATGATGAGCATATTTATGATATCATCAAATTCGGAATTGATGGGATGGAAGTTTTTTATGCTAAATGCAATGATGAAACTGTATTGCACTATAATGAAATAGCACAAAATAATATGCTCATAAGAACTGGTGGAAGCGATTTTCATGGAGAAGGATTGGATAAAGAAATATTTAAAAACTTCTCTGCACCCGATTTTGTACTTGATGAATTAAGAAGTAAGGCTCGGGGAATGTAATGGAAGATCTTGGAGAATTTTTAGAAATAAATAAAACAAAAGGTTTACCAAGAACTTACAAATTTAATCAATTCATACGTTGGTTTACATTAATTTTTGCTTTATTGGCTATTGCATATTCAGTTTGGCTTATCTTTAATAAAGTTGATTCTGATTCGTCTAAATTTACACAATTTGTTCCTTTTGCGATAATGTTTCTTGCACTGAATTCTTTTCTAAAGAATTTATTTTCTCTTAATATAATAAAGCTAACTCAAGAGATGATATCATTTAAATATTTAGGAAAGAAAAGTGTAAATATTCCTTGGGAATCAATATTAAAGATGGAATTGAATGAAGGCAAGCGCAAAATGATTCGTTTGAAATACACAGTTGATAATGTGGAAAGGTCATTAGAGTATACACTCAGTTTTCCTAAACCTCTAGAAATTGCCAATAGCATTGCCGAGATGGCTCCCCAAATTGAGTTTGATGAATTTATGGCAGCTGTAGTTATCACAGATAAAGAGAAGAAAGATTTTATTAATAAGAATCAGAAATGAAGATCTTAAATAATTGCTTTCACTTTAAGGGAGACCTACCTTGCAGACCGCACAAAAAATATGGAGTTCATTGCAATGACTGTGATCATTTTATTCCCATAGATAAGCGTATTCTCATTATTAAATTAGGTGCTGCCGGAGATGTGATTAGAACTACACCAATTTTACATAAACTGCGTGCAGAATTTCCAAAAGCACAAATTACTTGGTTAACCGATTCACCTCTTTTTATTCCAAAAAAATATGTGAACACGATTTTAGATTGGAATGAAAAAAATGTAATATGGTTACAAAATCGTGAATTTGATCTGCTGGTAAATTTTGATAAAGATTCACATGCTCTGGCTTTGGCTGAAAATATAAAAGCTGTCCAAAAAAAAGGGTATCTTCCAGATGAATTTGGGAAGTGCCGTCCTGCAGATATGGATGCAGAACACAAATGGCAAACAGGGTTGTGGGATGATTTGTGTATGCAGAATCTTAAGAGCTATCCGAAAGAAATTTTCGAAATGTTTGGGTACGAATTCATGGGAGAGAAGTATATTCTAGATCTACCAGAATCAGATAAGAAATTTGATCTTTCAGACGGGAAGAAGATAATTGGTTTGAATACAGGTTGTGGAACTCGCTGGCTTACCAGACTTTGGGGTGATGATAACTGGATTGAAATTTCCAATAAATTATACAATAAGGGATTTGTTCCGCTTCTATTGGGCGGGTCAATTGAGCATGAGATGAATACTAAAATTGCAGCCAACTCTAAAGCGAGCTATCTTGGTTATTTTGGAATGAAAGATTTTCTAAATCTGATGAATAAATGTGATCTTGTTGTAACTTCGGTAACAATGGCAATGCATATTGCTATCGGATATAAAAAGAAATTAGTTCTTTTAAATAATATCTTCAACAAACATGAATTTGAACTATATGGTCTTGGTACAATATTAGAACCGGCTGACAAAACCTGCCTGGGATGCTACAAGAATACATGCGAAATTGAGTGTATGAGCACGATTTCCCCAGATTTGATTTTTGAAACAATAGAACAATTGTTAGGCACATGAAAATAGGATTTTTAGGTCCAGCATATCCTCTGCGTGGCGGGATTGCCCAATTTAATATGCTGCTGGCAACGGAATTTAATAAAGAACATGAAGTGAAGATTTTTTCATTTTCTAAACAATATCCCAAAATAATATTTCCCGGTAAAGATCAGATAGATCATAGCGAAGCAAAACCAGACTTAGATATTGAACCTATTGTAATTCCTTACAATCCTTTAACATGGTTTTCTGCGGTAAAAAAAATCAAACAATGGCAACCGGAAATACTTATCCTAAAATATTGGATTCCCTTTTTTGCTCCGGTTTTTGGTTGGATAATTCGCCGATTAAAAAATAATAACATCAAAGTTATTTATGTTATCGATAATATTGTTTTCCATGAGAAATGGTATTTTGCTGAAAGACTTACTAAATATGCACTTGGGAAAGCCGACATGCTAATAACGATGTCTGATTCCGTATATAATGATGCAAAGAAAATACTGCCAAAATCAAATATTGTTAAAGGTTTACATCCAATTTATAATTGTTATAATTTGCAAAAATACTCCAAAGAATCAGCCAGAAAGAAACTGAAAGTTGAGAAGAAAAAAGTAATTTTCTTCTTTGGTTATATTAAACCATATAAAGGTTTAGATCTATTAATTAAATCATTCCCATTGATTTTAGAAGAATTATCAAATGCACATTTAGTGATAGTTGGAGAGGTTTATGGAGATGCTGCTGTCTATTTTAATTTAATAGAAAAACTTGAGCTAAAAAATAATGTAATATTCCTTAATAGATTTGCTACTAATGAAGAAGTTGAATTATATTATAAGGCTGCTGATGTTTTGGCTTTGCCTTATATAAGTGCAACCCAGAGTGGAGTTGTGCAAATTGCATATGATATGGAACTTGGTGCAGTTGCAACTCCTGTAGGTGGTTTATCAGAACTTGTGCTTAATAATAAAACCGGTATTATGGCTACTGATGTAACAGAGCGAGCTTTTGCTGATGCAATTGTTCATTATTTTGATCTAGATCAGGAAGAGTTGGTTAAGAATATCAGAGAAGAAAATATAAAGTATAGTTGGGATGCTCTGGTAAAATTAATATTGAAATGAAAAAAGCCCGAAACAAATTCGGGCTTTAATATATCTTATGTAAATTATCTATTGTCCATTCATCTTAGCATTTTTAATAGCATCGATAGGACAAACTTCTTCGCATTTGCCACAATCTACACATGCATCTGTTATTATGTACTGCTCTTCACTTTCGATGATAGCAGAAGTGGGACATACATCTACGCACACACCACATTTTACACATTCAGAAGTTATTATGAAAGCCATAATTTCTCCTTCAATTTATTTTTTATGTTCACCTATACTTCCATGATCTCAGTTTCTTTAGTTTTAGCAGCTTCGGTGACCTTACTAACCCATTTATCTGTTAGTTCTTGAATATCAATTTGCAAGTCTTTCATGTTGTCTTCGCTGATCTCACTTTTCTTTTCCATGTTTTTAGAAGTTTCATTTCCTTCACGACGAATGTTCCTGATCTCGATTTTGCCATCTTCGGCCATTTTCTTGATCTGCTTCACAATGTCCAATCTTGTCTCTTCTGTTAAAGGTTGGAATGGAAGGCGGATTACATTTCCATCGTTATCTGGTGTAACTCCAATATTTGAGGAAAGAAGAGTTTTTTCGATACTTTCAAGTATAGATTTATCCCAAGGTTGTATCACAATTAGTCTTGGTTCCGGAATAGAGATATTACAAAGTTGTTTTATAGGAGTTGGAGCTCCATAATAATCAATTTTGATATCATCTAAAGCAGAGGCATTTGCTCTACCAGTTCTTATTCTGGAATAATGCTTGAGCATAGACTCAAATGCATCTTTCATTTTCTCTGTAAGACTCTGTAATAATTCTTGCATGATAACTCCTTACTTATGAACGAATGTTCCAACTTCTTTATTCAAAATTGCTTCTTTCAAACTACCCTTTTTAGTAATGTTAAATACTTTAATGGGCATATTATTTTCACGAGCTAAAGAAAAAGCTGTCATATCCATTACATGCAATTCTCTATCAAGAACCTCACTAAATGTAATATCAGCTATAAATTTGGCATTTTTATCTTTAACTGGATCAGCGCTATAAATACCATCTACTTTTGTCCCTTTTAGAACTATATCTGCATTTAATTCGATGGCTCGGAGTATTGCTGCGGTATCTGTTGTGAAGAATGGATTTCCAATACCACCACAAAAGAAACAGATCTTTCCCTCATTAAGGGAAGTTGTTGCTCTGTTTGGAGTATAGAATTTAGCCACTTTATCAACTTGAATAGCAGAATAAATTTCTGTACGATAGTTTTTTTTCTGAAGAAGTCCACTCATTATTAAGGCATTTTGAATTGTTGCCAGCATACCTACATTATCAGCAGTATATCTATTTATATGTTTACCAACTTCAGAAACTCCTCGGAAGAAATTTCCTCCACCTATTACTATTCCAATACTATATCCAGCTTTTCTTATGGAGATGAGATCGTCGATGAGTTCCTCTACACATTGCATGTTAATACCAAAACCTTTTTCACCGGCAAGAACTTCTCCGCTTATTTTGAATATAACTTTGTGAACCTTCTCGGGTTTATATCTTCTCATCAGATCTCTCCTGCAAATTATTTAGCCTTTCATCTGCTCTGCAACTTCAGCTGCAAAATCTTCATTTCTTTTTTCTAAACCTTCACCAAGTTTAAAACGTAAAACAGAATTTATCTTTAAATCTCCAAGATAATTTTCTACAATTACTTTATCATCCTTTACAAATTTTTGCTGTAAAAGACAATTTTCTTCGAAGAATTTATTCATTTTACCAATAAGGATATTATCGATTATCTTCTCAGGTTTTCCTTGTTCGATAAGCTGAGCTTTAAGAATTGCTCTTTCTTTATCTAAAATATCCTGTGTAACTTCAGATTTATCTAAAAAATCTGGAGCCATAGCAGCAACATGCATTGCAACATCTTTTGCTTTGGTTTTATTCTCGTCTGTTACTTCACCTTTCAACTGAAGCAAAACACCGATCTTTCCACCCATATGAAGATATGTTGATACAAAATCATCTGATGTTACTTTTTCGAAACGTCGGATATTCATATTCTCACCGATCTTGGCAATGATTCCCTTAAGTGTTGTTTCGATGGTTGATCCATCAATTTCAAAAGCATTAAGTTCTTCAACAGTTTTAAGATCATTCTCAAGAACGATCTTTGTAAGCAAGTTTCCAAAAGCTTTAAATTCTTCGTTTTTTGCCACAAAGTCAGTTTCAGAATTAAATTCTACAAGTGTCGCCTTCTTTTCATCTTCAGAAATTGCATTGAATACAAGTCCTTCAGCAGCGATTCTACTTGCTTTTTTTGCAGCTTTACTGATACCTTTTTCTCTGAGGTAATTTGCAGCAGCTTCTAAATCTCCATTAGTTTCAATAAGAGCTTTTTTGCAATCCATCATACCTGCATCAGTTTTCCCTCTGAGTTCCATAACTAGTTTTGCTGAGATACTCATAATATATATTTCTCCTGATATAAATCTTTTAACTAAGCTTCTTTTTCTGTTTTCTTAGTTGCTTTCTTTGGTTTGTCTTCGGTCTTTTTTGCTTCAGCTTTTTTAGCTGCTTTTTTAACTGGCTTGGAAGCTTCTTCTTTCTTTGGCTTCTCTTTAGTCTCTTTTACTTCAGCTTTCTTAGTCACCTTTTTAGCAGGTTTCACGGTTTCTTCTTTAACTTCTTTTTTTACTGCTTTTTTGGTTTCTTCTTTTGGCTTCTTTTCAGCTTTTTTTTCTACTTCTTCTTTAGGCTTTTCTTCTTTTTTCTCTTCCGGAGCAACAATATCTGCACCTTCGAGTAATGCTTGTTTCCCTTCGATAACAGCATTTGCCATTACATCTGTTATTAACTGAATAGCTCTGATAGCATCATCATTTGCAGGAATAACATAATCAACAAGATCTGGATCTGCATTTGTGTCTACCATTGCTACAATTGGAATACCAAGTTTTTTAGCTTCTAAGAGTGCAATGTTTTCCTTAATAATATCTACGATAACTACAGCACCAGGTAGTTTGTCCATCTCTCTTATTCCACCAAGTCCAAAAAGAATCTTATCATAAGTACGTTTCATCTTTGTGGCTTCTAGTTTTGTGAAACTATTAATAGTTCCATCTTCTACTATCTGCTCATAATAATCTAATTTCTCTATGCTGCGTCGGATAGTTTTCATATTTGTAAGCATTCCACCATACCAACGGTTTGAAGCATAAAATCCACTACATTTTTTAGCAGCACCTATAACAGCTTCTTGTGCTTGTTTCTTAGTTCCAACAAAGAGTACAGTTTCACCTTTAGAAACTATATCTTTGATGAACATATAAGATTCATTGATTGCATCAAGAGTTTGTTTAAGGTCTAAAATATGGATGCCATTTCTTTTAATAAAAATGTATCTATCCATTTTTGGGTTCCACTTGTAAGTTTGATGACCGAAGTGTACTCCGCTCTCTAAGAGAGACTTCATTGTTACTACTGACATTTTTTCTCCTTTATTTACGGTTCTTTTTCTCCTATTCGGTTTCGTCTGCAATTCAATCCGGTTGTTACCAGACACCGCTTTGCATATATCCGAATAGTGTGATCAGTTTATAATATTTAAACTGATTAATTGATCAACGTTTAGAGAATTGGAATTTCTTTCTCGCTTTTGGTTGACCCGGCTTCTTTCTTTCTACCATTCGTGGGTCACGAGTAAGGAATCCATGCTTCTTTAATTCGCCTTTTAATTCTTCATCATATTTAACAAGAGCACGAGCTATACCATGACGGATCGCACCGGCTTGACCTGAAAGACCACCACCATTAACATTTACATTAATATCAACTTTATCGGAAAGTCCAACAAGGCTGAGTGGTTGTTCAACGATCATTTCAAGAATTTCACGTTGAAGATGTTTTTTCATTGTGATCTTATTTGCGATTCGTTTTCCTGTGCCAGGTGTTAAGCGAACTCTTGCAACTGATTTTTTTCTTCTTCCTACAGCATCAAAATATTGCATTTGATATCTCCCTAACTAGATAAATTGAGTAGCTTGGGAGTTTGAGCTTTATGAGGATGCTCGGTCCCAGCGTATACTTTAAGTTTGGTGAATATTTGTCTTCCCAAGATGTTCTTTGGGAGCATTCCTTTTACAGCATGTTCTATAATTCTTTCAGGATGATCCTGAATCATTCGTTTGAATGGGATAACAGTTTGTCCATCTGGATAACCACTATAACGTTTATAGGTTTTCTGTAATTCCTTATTTCCTGTAAGCCTGACTTTCTCAGCATTGATAACTACAACGTAGTCACCGGTATCGAGATGTGGACTATAATATGGCTTGTTTTTCCCTCGGAGGATTGTCGCTATTTGTGTAGCTAATCTTCCCAATACCATATCTTTTGCATCCACCAGATACCAATCCTGCTTGATCATATCTGCTTTTGGAGTTTCAGTTTTCATTCTATCTCCTTATTTTTCTATACTATTTGATGATCGGACGAACAAAATATTTTATCAGTAGTTTTGCTGTCAAGTATACTATGAAATTAATAACAATAAGCTACTTTTGTGTCATACATTACAACGCTAGATCATAGAAAAATATTGCCAAATAACTTCAAATAATAAAGTTGATAATAAAATTGAACAAAAGAGGTTTTATGAAAATTAGCGCATCCTTAATACGAGCAGTTATAATTATTATTTTACTGATAATTGTTGTTAGTGATTTTTTCTACATAAAATATTTAGAAAAAAAAATGGATAATATTACTATTCTCAGCGCCGAAGCAGACTCTATGGTTGCCGTAAAGGTATCTTCATTTAAAGAACCAGTAGTTGTTTTAACTACAGATTTTATTGATAAATTCTACCATTATAGTTCACCATTCAAAGACGGAATGACTTTTAATGAACTCATAGATGAATATGTAATGAATCGATGGGCAGATCATTATGGTTGCGGACGTGGAACACGAGAACGCAAAAGGATCCATGAAGGCATTGACCTGTTTGTGCCCGAGAATACTCCACTGTATCCCCTCACCAATTTTGGGATAGTTACGGAGGTTAGTGATAACCCTCATTATCTGGTTCAGGTAGAATATAAAAAACCGGGTGGAATTATTGACTCAATGAAAATAGAGTATGGAAAGACCATAAGAATATTGTATCCGGAAGGAATTGAAAGTATTTATACTCACCTAAATGAAGTGTTTGTAGAGCTTAACCAAACTGTTGATAGAAATACTGTTGTGGGTCTTACGGGACTTACCGGAAATATTCGTAACAGTGGGAAACCTTCCCATTTGCATTTAGAGTTACGCGATAGTGAGAATAGGTCTTTTGACCCAAGATACAGGTTAAGATTTGAGCAGAATTCTGCAGAGAATTTCATTAAGCATATTAAAATTGATGATGAATAATTCCCAAGTATCGGGATAAACAAAGGAGATTGTTATGATAAAGATAGGTTTGTATATTGTAGTGTTGATGATGTTTTTATCTGGTTGCGCTGTAATGAATACTTCGATGATGGAAACAGCGGAAACGGTAGAACCGGGGCACCCAAAATTTGGAGTTGAATATGGTTATGGTTTAGATCTAACTTCTACAATGATCATTACAAGTATCGAACCAAATGAAGAAACAGCTTTTGATGCTGCTGGTTTACTTTCTTTACCTGTTTATGGAATGAAAGCAGGTATCGGGCTTGCTGACAATATAGATATTAATGGTAAAGTTTGGGTATCTTTGGGTGGAGTTGGCTCTAAAGTATATTTAAAATATCGTTTACCATACGAGAGCGAAAAAGCAGCAATTGCAATAATGCCTGGAATGACATTTGTAACAACGGAATCTGATGATGAAGAAGATGAAAATACTATTGAACTCGCTGAGATAAATTCCTACGGATTTGAACTTCCATTTTTGGCAACGTACAGAGTGGGAAGTGCTTTAGCAGTAACCGGAATGGCAAGGTACAGTGCAGATTTTATTTCTATAGTTGAAGCTGATATTGATGAAGCATTTATGCTAAATAGATTTGGGTTTGTGGGTGGATTATCACTTGAACTTGGTCCACTGTATTTCAGACCAGAAGTTGGGGTTGAAATGGCAAGTCAGCAATATGGATCTTTTGGAATGGCTCCAATTTTTGCAATCGGAGCGGGATTCGATTTTTAACATGAATGAATATATAATTAAAAGTTGGAACGATTTACAGGAGAAACTATTCGAGAATTCTTGGAATCCCAGGATCGGTAGGTATCGTTCCAAATATGCTTTTAGAGGGCTTTCTGACAGAGAATATAAACTAGAAACAACTCTTATGCGGCTGGGTGGAGATTATTCTCAACTAGAAAATCATCTGATAAGAAACTTTAGTAAATACGCTCACCAAAATGTTGTGGAACGAGACTCTATGTGGCACTGGCTCTCTGTTGCTCAACATCATGGGCTTCCAACAAGATTAATGGATTGGACATATTCACCCTATGTTGCAATGCATTTTGCTACTGAGAATATTGAGAAATTTGATGTTGACGGTGCTATTTGGGCGGTGGATTATATTGAGGTTAATAAGAATGTTCCTAAGGTGTTAAGCAACGAGTTGCAAGAAGAAGGAGCTAATGTTTTTACTAGTAAAATTCTGCTGGATCATGTGAATACTTTGAGTGATCTTACGAATCTTTCTAAGGATGATTTTACACTTTTTATTGAACCACCTTCTATTGATGACAGATTTATTAACCAATTTGCTTTTTTCTCAATTTCATCTAATCCGCAATCTGCAATGGATGAATGGCTTAAAAAATATCCAGAGATTTGGATGAAAATAATTATTCCAAAAGAGTTAAAGTGGGAAATTCGTGATAAACTTGATCAAGCAAATATTACGGAACGGGTGTTATTCCCGGGTTTAGACGGATTGAGTAGATGGCTTAAACGGCAGTATAGTCCTAAGGAATAAGAAAAAATCTTTCAATCGCTTCTTACGTGAACCTTGGAATCGTTTCGTTCAGGAACTTTTTAGATTTAACAATTCCAAGTTTGTTTAAGCAAAATGTTAAAGAAACCTTGAAAGAGTTAAACTGGTAGACGTTTTGTAAAAAACTCTTTCAAGATTATTTATGTAATTTATCTATTTGCTAATCTGCGGATATCAGTTACTACATAATCCGGAAGATTCTTAAATTTAATATTTCCTCTAGATGTAACATTACCAATTGAAGTATTCATTGGGATATTAATGATATAATCAATTCTCGCTTGTGTATCATCCGATAAATTTACAGTTTTAATATTTAAACCTTTTAATGTACTCAAAACCATGTGGATCTTACTTAGATCGTAAGAATCTATATAAACTCTTTTAATAGCAGTAACCTTCACATAGTTTTTGTTCCAACCTACAAATTTTACAGATCCACTAGGATTATAAATATTTAATTTTTCGCCCGGTTTAATTTCATACTTAGTTCTAATGGATTTTGTAAAAGGTATGTTTCTCTCCATAACAGAGATCTTATTAGAAAGATTCTCTCTAAGAATAGTACTTGAATTTACAGAGCGAGCTTTAGATAATGCAGTTAGATTTAAACTAACCATTATAATTAAAACAACAATTAAGACCCTCATTTTTTCCTCCTTTATTACTCAGGTTATAATCAGCCATTATTAAGGCTATGATCTTAAGAAACGTTTTCTCTTTTTTTCTTCTTTCCACTTTTGAATTAAGTTTTTAGTTTTCATTTTCTTTACCTCCACGCTATTCTGCAATACAATATAGCAATCGGCGTGCCAAACGTGTAAGAATATGGAGCATAAAGCGTTACGAGAAATTAATGGTTTGTTGGTGTGTTCGATAGTGTGCGGAATATGTTCGAGAGTGGACAGTTAGAGAAATAAAAAATGTTGGGTATATAATTTTTAGAATGAATTATAATTATAGTATTATATCAACATTCTTCGTTGAAATCAGTATAGCATTGGAGATTTTGAGTAGTTAGAATATTAGAAGAAACTACTTATTCATCAACAGTAGTTTTTGTGTCCTCATCAGCAGTTTCTACATCTTCGCTGATACCTTCCGGCTTTTCTTCTTCAATACCTAAAGCTCTATTTAACTTTTTCAGGCGTTTTGCTTCTTTCTTTTTTTTCTTTGCTTGTTCTCTTTGATATTTCTCATACGAATAATTATTTCTGGCCATGTTTAATTCCTCTATTTATTAGAATATTTTATTTTGTATTGAATCTAAAAGCAAGTAGTAATTACTATTATTCATTCAAAAATGTGCGGATCAAATTTACACAAACATGATATCTGTACTCTTTGTCTGAACGCAGATCAGATATTGGTGTGATCTCAGTGCTAAGTAATTCTTCCACTTTTTCAAAATCAATTTCGGTTAATTTTTTTCCGGTAACATATTTTTCAACTTCGAATAATCTGCGGGGATATTCAGTAAGACTACCCACTGCAATTTTAATATTTTCTATCTTCTCGTGTGATACTTTTTTAACTCCAGCAACAGAAACTTTGGCAATTGCCAGTGAATTTCTAGACCCTACTTTTTTATAAAAAGTTTGCTGTTTTGCCTCAGCATTTTTATCGATAACAATTTTCGTAATAAGTTCATTGTTCTTCATTACATTCTTTTTGTAACCTGTAAAAAAATCTTTCAATAAAACCTCATGTGTATTTGATTTTGAACAGATAATAAGTTTAGCATCAAGAACTAGTAATATTGGAATTACATCGGCAGTTGGAGAACCATTGGCAATATTACCACCAATTGTGGCTGAAGTCTGAATTAATGGAGAAGCAAAATTCTGTAATGAATTATGAACTAGAAGTAGATATTTTTTTATAATGCGCGACTCGATAACATCTTTAAAACTGGTTGTAGAGCCAATATATATATGGTCGTTTTTTTCTTTGATCCCCGAAAGTTCCTTTAAATGACTAATATAAACAATATTCGGATCTCTTATAGTACCGTTATTTATCTGTACATTTATATCTGTTCCACCAGCCAGCAAATATTGCTGTTCACCATTCTCTAGTGTTTCATAAAGATTATCTATATCTTTTGGCTTAATAAATTTCATGCTAATTACCTTCATTTTTTAATTAGTTAATAATGTTGCAATTTTCATTCCCAAGAAAAATCTAATTTGCTCTTTCACAAGCCAGCATCACAGATTCAAATATCTTCTTATATCCGGTACATCTGCAAATATTTCCGGACAGTGCTTTCTTTATTTTATCAAGATTTCTTTCTCCATCAGTTTTAATATAATTGTAGGAACTCATAAAAAATCCGGGGAAACAAAATCCACATTGAACTGCATTTGTCTCATCGAAACAATCAATGATCAGTTTACCTAATTCTGTCTGGGAAATTCCTTCTACTGTCTCGATCTCCTTTCCTTCAGCGTGGATTGCATTAGTAATACAGCTTGTTACAGGCTTACCATCAAGTAGGATCGTACAAGCGCCGCATTCACCCTCGCCGCAGCCCTCTTTTGCTCCAAGTAGATCAAAATCCTCACGCAATACATCTAATAATCGTTTCATCGGATTTACATCAATTGTAATATTTTGTTTATTTAGAATAAAATTAATTTTCACTTATTTACCTCCACTGTTTGCTTTACTCAATTCATTAAACAATCTTTCTGGAATAAGTGGGTATTCATCAATGAGAATTCCGGTAGCATTATGGAATGCATTCCTCACAGAAGGTG